>CANRFI010000005.1 GCA_947629855.1 uncultured Clostridia bacterium | reverse complement strand
TTTTTAATTTTGTATTATCTTTTTTTATGTCATCCTTATTTCAAAATTTAGTTTCGCAATTACCTATTATATAATTTAATATAATTATATACATATTTTTTTTGTGTGTAAATATATTATAAAAAATTTTTTAAAAGTATTTTAGCCAAGGGTTATTTTCATCTGAATCCGTTGGATCCCAGTTTTTTAAGTTGTTTGGGTAATTTGATATTTTCTTTGGTACTGGTTTATCTAAAGGTCCTGAATCTGGACTTGCATAGAATTCTACTTTACTTCCATTTAAACAATTTTCATAAATCCACTTTGCATCTTCAACTGTTAATCTTACACAGCCCAAAGAGGCATCAGTTCCTAGTTTGTCATATTCCCAATATTCTAAGCTTGATGGATCACCCATTTTAAGATATGGTACAGAATGAAATAAAATATTTCCTGTTATTTTTGTAACATATTGACCATATACATTTCCTTGAAGTGCTCCCCATCTCCATCTTTTTGGAATTGAATAAACTCCTGATTTTGGTGTTGCTGCTCCTGTAGAACAAATCATTGCCTTTACAGGTTTTGTATAATTTTCTTGTTCATCTTTTGCATAAACAGTAACAACTTGTGCTTCATAATTTACTTTGATGTAATATAAGTCAGGTTCTAATATTATATTTTCAGTATTATTTATTTCTTTATTTTCTAATGGTACAACCATTACATTTCCATTTTCTTTAGTTTCATTTGTTTTTTGTTCTAGCATCACATTATTTACTACTTTAGCTGAAGTTACTAATGTTTGTGTTTTTATTTCAAAAGGAACCAAATAAAACAATCCCCATACTATCAAAAACGCAAGTAAGATGCTTATAATTATAGCTGTAATTTTTTGTTTCATTTGCTTTTCTCCTTTTTTATTATTCTATCTATTTTTATTATATACTTTTTGGTCTTTCTTGTCCACCTAATTTTTATTTTTCTTTTACGGATTTTTCTTGCTCTTTTGC
Organism: uncultured Clostridia bacterium; assembly: GCA_947629855.1. Next base: position 43,930 of record CANRFI010000005.1, on the reverse strand, counting down.
AATTTTCTTCCAATTTTCTTGTATATATACTTCATCATGTAAATCAATATCACGATATTTTCTAGTTAAACTTTTATACTGCTTTTCATCAATTATTTTTGTATCAAGTAACAAATGCATAAACTCTAGGTCATTTAAAGTTGCTAAATATTTTGCTCCCATTTCTAAAGCAATTCTTTTATACATACCAAAATATAAATGACTTTTTTTAGAAAAATCTTTTATGTTTTGCATTATAGTTTCAACATCTTGCTGTTTTTGTTCTTCTGTATAGTTTTCAACATCCTTGTCCTGATAGTATTTAATATAAGATGCAATTCTTTCATCTCGACATTTGAATTCTTTTGATATCATAAATGGTTCTTTTTTTTGTACTACTTCTCTTGCTTTTTCTTGTTCATCAAAAATACTTTGTCTTGTTGCTTCTTCTACTATTTGCTTAGTATATTCAAAGTCTTCTGGATTGGTATTGCAAGTGTATTGTACGAAGCCTTCAGAATTTGTACCTTTATATTTTTCAATTAGATTTCTTCTTTCTTCCTCTGAAAATTCATTATTTTGTAATTTAGATATTATTTTCTCTTCTAATACAATTTTTCCAAATTGGTTCATCAATTTTCTTAAGGCTTCTGGATAAATTTCATTATCTTCTTTTAATACTGTGAAATTTACAATTTGTCTATTATTTATATTTCGTAATTCGTGTAATAATTTTGAAATCTCATCTGACATCTTAATTAGATTACCTGTACTATTTTCTATAACATCATTAATAAATACTGTCTGAAGTTTTCTAGCAATCTTATCATATTGATTTGTCAATTTACATTCTTCTATTTCTTTATCTGTAATTCCAAGTTGACTTAAAACTATTATATATTCTTCATTTAGTTCATTAATAAACCCTTCTCTTAATCCATCTACCATATCATAAGGAATATATGATATTTTATCACATAATCTCATTAATGATGCTTCTGGTGTTGCTGGCATAACAGTTCTATCAAATCCTTTTTTTGTATGACAATATAAATTTTCTCTTTTAAAGTCTTCTTCTGTTTTACTAACATCTGCTTTATATTCTGACTCTGACTTTTCCCCATTGTGAGAGTTAATTCCTTCCATAATAAGCCATAGACTTTTTCTAATTCGTTGTAATTTTTCATCTGATATAGAAGGATGACTTTGTTTAATAGTATCAATAATTTCATCATAAACTTTGTTAGTATATATTAATTCTCTTGGTCCTAAAGCATTATGACAATAGTAACCAATTCCATAATCTTCTTTTATGTTTGATAGCCACCATTCCCCACTATGTCCTAAAAAAGTATGTCCTATATCATGATTTCGTGCCATAATTTCGATTATTTCACAATTTAGACCTACTTCTTTTTTAGAATTTTGTTTTTGGTTTATTCCCTTTGCTATTCTTAGAGCAACATTTGCTAAGTTTTGTTGATGTGTTTTCCTATTTGTCGTTTCTTGATTAGATTTTCTAAGTCCTTTTACCATCATTGTTTCTTCTGTACTTTTTTTATTATAATCATCAATAATAGCACTAATTTCAGAACTATATTCTTCTAATTCTTGCATACTTATCTGTTTTTCTACTTTTCCTAATGCTTCCTTAATTTCATCTGAATAAATTGACATTCTTTTTATAGGAATCTTTTTTCTACTATCTTTATAGCGTTTTTCCATATTATTACCTACCCTTATATTTCGTTAATTTCGAGTGTTATTGTATCACATTTACATAAGCGTGTAAATATTACTTTTTAAAATTTGATAAAATGATTGATTCTTTTTTTTTTCTATATTATAATGTGTTTGAAAGTGAGGGTTTTATGAAAAAAGAAAAAGTATTTATTTCTCATGGAGACTTGATTTTAGATAAAATCTATGATGATAATTTGAACTTACTAAAACAAGATGGTGGTGGTTGTAATTGGAATGACTTATATAATTTATCTGCTATGGGAGAAAAATGTTATGCCATAGGATCAAAAGGAAATGATGAAGAAGGCGATCTTGCCATACAATCTTTAAAAAATGCTAATATCAATACTGATTATGTCATAACAGAAAATAAATCTACAAATATTATGAACATTATTATACCAAACCGTGAGTTAGGAGATAACTCTATACTACATTCTTGGTATTCACCAATTACAAATAAATATACAATGAATTTTTCTGAATCTCTTCCAATTGAATTACCAAAAGAATTAGAGGACAAAGAATTATTTATTATTTTGGATAAGTTTTTACCTGTTAATTTAAAATTTATTCAAAGTATAAAAACAGATTGCAAAATTTGCTTAGATGTAGGCCATATTCGTTTTTTTGAACATTTTACAAGACAATATTTATATTCATTTTTTAATATGGCAAATTTAGTTCAAATGAATAACAATGTAACTGATTTACTATTCGACCGTTTTCAAGTAAAAGATGAATTGGAATTTTTTAAATTATTTAATTTTGATTTGCTTGTATTAACTAAAGGTAAAAAAGGTGCTAAATTTATTTTTAAAGAAAATAATGACATTAAAGTTATTGATAAATCACCAGAAATAATTGTAAAAGTTGTTGATTCTTCTGGTGCTGGAGATGCTTTCTTTTCTACTGTCATTAAGCAATATGCCTATTGTACAAACATTGATACAAATTTTGTTAACCAGACTTTTAATCTTGCAAACCAAGCATCAAGAAATGTTATTTCGCAACTTGGAAGTCGTATAATAAAAAATAAAGGAGGATATTTTATATGAGTAAAGTTATTGATGTTTCTATTATTATGGGAAGTGACTCTGATTTACCAGTTATGAAGGATTGTGCTAAATTTTTAGATCAAATGGGTATTTCCTATGAGATAAAAATTCTTTCTGTTCACCGTACACCAGAAAAAGCAACTGAATATGCACAGACTTTAAAAGAAAATAATGTAAAAGTAATCATTGCTGGTGCTGGTGGTGCTGCTCACCTTCCTGGTGTTTTTGCAGCAATGGTACCAACTGTTCCAGTTATTGGTGTTCCAATACACACAAAAACTTTAAGTGGTATTGATTCTTTATATTCCATTGTTCAAATGCCTTCTGGAATACCTGTTGCAACTGTTGCAATTAATGGTGCAAAAAATGCTGCAATCCTTGCAACTTCCATTTTAGCAGTTGGAAATGAAGAATTAAAAAATAAATTAGCTGAATTTAAAAATTCTTTAAAAGATGCTGTATCAGAAAAAGATGAAAAATTACAGCAATTAGGATTAGATAAATATTTAGATACTATGAAATAATTTAATAAAAAAAGGTGGTTTTTAAAATGAAAAAATTGAGTAGTGGTAAAGTTCGTGAAATTTATGAGGTAGACAAAGATAAGCTTTTGCTTGTAGTTTCTGATAGAATCTCTGCATTTGATTATATTTTGCCTAGTTTAGTACCAGACAAAGGAAAAGTATTAAATCAAATATCAGCCTTTTGGTTTGATTTTGTAAAAGATGTTATTCCAAATCATATTATTTCTACAAATTATAAGGATTTTCCTTCAGAATTTCAATTACCTGAATTTGAAGGAAGAAGTATGTTAGTTAAAAAATTAAAAATGATTCCTGTTGAATGTATTGTAAGAGGTTATATTACAGGTTCTGGTTGGAAAAGTTATAAAGAAAATGGAACTATTTGTGGTATTACCCTTCCAGAAGGTCTACAAGAATCTCAAAAATTACCTGAGCCAATATTTACTCCAACAACAAAAGCAGCTGAAGGACACGACGAAAATATTTCTTTTGAAGAAGTATGTAATTTAATTGGCGAGGATTTAGCTAAACAATTAAAATCAAAAACAATAGAAATTTATGAAAAATGTTCTAATTATGCAAAAACAAAAGGTTTGATTATTGCTGATACAAAATTTGAATTTGGCATAGATGAAAATGGAAATTTAGTTCTTGCAGATGAAGTTTTGACTCCAGATTCTAGTAGATTTTGGCCAGCAGATGATTACGAAGTAGGTAGAAGTCAAAAAAGTTTTGATAAACAATATATGCGTGATTGGATTAAATCTACAGGTTATGACCCAGAATCTGGAATTCCTATACCAGAAGATGTAATTAATACAACTTCTAATAAATACAAAGAAGCTTATAGATTAATTACAGGAAAAGATTTTATATCTTAAAAAAAAAACTGCAAAATTGCAGTTTTTTTATGCCTTTATTTCCTCAAAACGATCTTTATCTATTTGACTTGGTACATCTATTGGATATTGATGTGTAAAACATCCATTACAAAAATCACTTATATTGCAATCTTTAGTAATTTCTTTTAAACTTTCTAAGCTTAAATATTCCAAAGTATCTGCTCCTATTTCTTTTCTAATTTCTTCTACAGTTTTTCCATTTGCAATTAAATTTTCCTTTTTATCAATGTCTGTTCCAAAATAACAAATATCAACAAATGGTGGAGCTGCAACTCTAATATGTACTTCTTTTGCTCCTGCATCTTTCAATGTCTTAGTAATTTTTGTTAAGGTATTGCCTCTTACAATTGAATCATCCACTAATACAATCCTTTTGCCTTTAACAGTATGATGTAATGGATTTAATTTAAGATTTATTAATTTCTTTCTCTTATTTTGAGTATTCTGTATAAAAGTTCTTCCTACATATTTATTTTTTATAAATACAATATCATATGGTATTTTTGATTCTTTTGAATAGCCTAGTGCAGCATCAATTCCCGAATCTGGAACACCAGCCACAATATCTGCTTCAACAGGCATTTGTTTTGCTAAACATCTTCCCGCATTTTCTCTAAATATATGCACATTAATTCCATCAATTGTAGAATCTGGTCTAGCAAAGTAGATATATTCAAATACACATAATCCTTTTTTCTCATTTGGCAAAAATTTATCACTTATAATTTCATTATTTGTTACAGTTACTACTTCTCCTGGTTCAATATCACGATCAAATTTAGCACCTGTAATATCTAAAGCACAACTTTCAGAAGCAAATACAATGTCGTGATCTGTATGTCCCATACAAAGTGGTCTAAATCCTTGTGGATCTCTTACTGCAATTAATTTCTGAGGTGATAAAATTAAAAGTGAATAAGAACCTTTAATAATTTTCATAGTATTTTTTACTGCTTGCTCAATAGAATCAGCTTTTAATCTTTCTCTTACAATAATATGGCAAATAATTTCTGTGTCACTTGTAGTTGTAAATATTGCTCCTTGGTCTTCTAATTCTTTTTTTAGTTCTACTGCATTTATTAAATTTCCATTATGAACAACTGCTAAATTTCCTTTTTTATGTTTTACAACCATTGGTTGTGCATTTTCTTTTTTGCTTACTCCTGTTGTAGAATATCGAACATGTCCTATTGCCATTTTCCCTTCTGGCATATCATTTTGTACTTGCTTTGTAAAAACTTCTGAAACTAATCCAATGTCTTTATGGAAATGAATAATACCATTTGTATTAATTGCAACTCCACAACTTTCTTCCCCTCTATGTTGTAAACCAGATAATCCTATACAAACTTGACCAATTAATTCTTCTTTTTCTTCTTTTGTATAAATTCCATATACTCCACATTCTTCTTTTAATTTGTTAAACATTCTATACAATCCCTTCTTATTTTTTATTCATTGACTTTACCTTATTTTCGTGTTAAACTACATCTATAATAATTTTTGGAGGTTATATTTTATGTATCATTTAGTTGTTTTTGCATCTGGTAATGGTTCTACCTTGCAAGCTATTATTGATAGTATTAACAATAAAGAATTAATTGCTAAAATTGAGTTAGTTGTATCTAATAATCAAAATTGTTATGCATTAGAAAGAGCAAAACTTGCAAATATTCCAACATATGTTATTCAAAGTAAAGATTTTAATTCAATAGATACAGAATTAACAAATGTATTGTCTAATTACTCTATTAATTTAATTGTTCTTGCTCGGATATTTAAAAATGATTGGGCCAAAATTAATTGAAAATTATACTATTATCAATACTCATCCATCTTTGCTTCCAAAATTTCGGTGGTAAAGGAATGCATGGTATGTATGTACACGAAGCTGTAATTAATGCAAAAGAAAGTTATAGTGGAGCAACTGTACATTTCGTAAATAATGAGTATGATAAAGGTACTATAATAAGTCAAACTAAAGTAAAAGTTCTTCCAACAGATACAAAAGAAACTTTATCTTCTAAAGTACAAGCTGCTGAAAAAATCCAATTAATTAAAGTTTTAAAAACTTTTACACAAAATAGCGCAAAAAACTAAACTAGGGGTTTTGGGACAATTCCAAAATCCCTTTAATGTTCATAAATTTCCCCTATATCTTTTCTATAATCTAATTTAGTATCAATATTATTTTCCATAGCAGTATATACTTTTTGTTTTGCCAGTTCTAACGTTGTACCTGTTCCAAATATAGCAAATAATCTTGATACTCCAACTGACATATAATTTCCGTTTTCTAATGGTTTTGTACTTGCAAAGTATATTTTGCTACCATTTTTTTTGATGTTTTCTACTTTTAAAGAAAACTCACAAGGTTCTGCCTTTTTTATTGCATATTCTGGGCTTACTACGTATACTGTAAAAGTATATTGATTTTTGAATTTACAATTTTCTTTGCTTAAGTCTTGTGCCCATATATGCTCCATTATTTCTGTAAATGGTGTTTCTAATGAATTTAACACATTTATTGCCTCTGGGTCACCAAATCTGGCATTAAATTCAATAAATTTTATTCCTTGTTTACATTTAAAAAATCCACCATATATTACACCTGTAAATTCTAAATTGTCTTTATTTACATATTGAATAGCATCTTTTATTAGTTTACTACATTTATCAATATCTTCTTGATCTAAAAATGGTAATCGTCCATTTTCAAAACTAAGGCATCCCATTCCTCCAGTTCCTGGTCCTTTGTCTCCATCAAATCTATATGGATAGTCAAAAGTAGTTGGCGTTACTATTATGTTTTTTCCATCTGTTAATGCCATTACAGTAAATTCTCTACCTTCTATTTTATCTTGCACTATTACTCTTCCATCTAATTCTAAACAATTTTTAGCATATTCATATCCTTCATCTTTTCCTTTAAAATGAGTCCCTCCTACTTTTACACCTTTTCCACCTGTTAATCCTTCTGGTTTTACAACAAAGCTATCATCTTGATAATTTTTCATTACTTTTTCTAGTTCTTCTAAACTTGCTACACACTCATTTTTAATAATCATTTCAGGTGCTAATTTTTTTACAACTTCTAATGCATATGTTTTACTCCATTCTAATTTTGCTCCTTTTGAAGTTGGTCCAAAAGTTTTTAATCCTAAACTTTTTGCTAAATCAATTAGTCCTTCTTGTAATAAGTTGTCCTGACTAACAACACATACTTCTATTTTTTCTTCTTGTATAAATTTTTTTACTAATTCTTTATCAAAAGCATCACCTATAATATATTTTCCATTTGATTTTTCTACCGCTTCTACGATTGATGGATTTTTATATGGCAATATTGCATATAAGCTATAGCCTTTGCTAATTTGTTCTGCTAAAACTGCTTCACGTCCACCATTTCCTAATAATAAACATTTCATAAGTTATTCCCTTTCTTTTATACATTGACTTCTACATCTAAATCTTTTATTAAATCATTATATTTATCTAGTACAGGATTTACTCTTTCTTCTACAAAATCTATTACTTGATTTTGTGCCCTACCACATAAATTATTTGGATTTAAAGCTTTCATAATTTCTTCTTTTGTAAGCCCGAATGTTTCATCTTTAGCAATTCTATCTACTAAATCATTTGGTTTTCCAAATTCTTTTACTTGTTTTCCAGCCTCCATAGAATAAACTCTTATTTTTTCGTGTAGTTCTTGTCTATCTCCACCTTTTAATACTGCATTCATTAAAATTTCTTCTGTTGCCATAAAGCTAAGTTCTTGCATCATATTTGTTTTAATTACATTTTCATACACAACTATATTTTGAGAAATGTTAGCATATAAAATAAGAATAGCATCTACTGCTAAAAAGCTTTCTGGTATACAGATTCTTTTATTTGCAGAATCATCTAAAGTCCTTTCTAGCCATTGTGTTGCAGCAGTTATACTTGGATCCATACTTAGTGTTATTACGTGCCTTGAAAGAGAATTTATCCTTTCACTTCTCATTGGGTTTCTTTTATATGCCATTGCAGATGATCCAATTTGACCCTTTTCAAATGGTTCTTCTAATTCCTTTTCGTGTTGCAATAATCTCATATCATTTGCAAATTTTGAACAGCTTTGAGCAATTTGTGATAATAAACTCAACACTCTTGCATCTAGTTTTCTAGTATAAGTTTGTCCGAGAAACTAAATAAACTTTGTCAAATCCCATTTTTTTTGCAATTTTTCCATCAATTTGTTTCACTTTGTCTTCATCTTTAAATAATTTCATAAAACTTTCTTGTGTTCCTGTTGTTCCTTTGCAACCTAATAGTTTCATATGGCTTTCTACAAATTCTAATTCTTCTAAATCTTCTAGTAAATCTTGAATCCATAAAGTTGCCCTTTTTCCTACTGTTGTTAATTGAGCTGGTTGAAAATGGGTATATCCTAAACAAGCAACATCCTTATAATCCATTGCGAATTTTTTTAGATTTGATATAACCAGAATTAATTTTTGTTTAATTAACTTTAATGCCTCACTCATTAATATAACATCTGTGTTGTCTGTTACATAGCAAGAAGTTGCACCTAAATGTATAATTGGTTTTGCTTTTGGACATTTTAACCCAAATTCATATACGTGTGCCATAACATCATGTCTACATTCTTTTTCCCTTTTACTTACTATGTCATAATCAATGTTATTTACATTTTCTTTCATTTCTTTTATTTGTTCTTCTGTAATATCAATTCCCAATTCCTTTTCTGTTTCAGCAAGTGCTACCCATAATTTTCTCCATGTAGAATATTTACTGTCACTTGACCATATATAGTTCATTTCTTTACTTGCATATCTTCCAGAAAGTGGTGTTATATATATATCATTTTCCATTATTTAAAACATTCCTTTCGTTTATATATTATTTTTTATAATTGATTAATAATTTATAAAAGTTTAAACTATATAAAGTAATTTTATTTAAAGTATTCAATTCCAGCTTCAAATATTTTTTGATCTTTTCTTCCTGGAATATTTTTTGTAATTTCACGATAACTTCTTTCAGAATGTCCCATTTTTCCAAGAATTCTACCATCTGGACTCGTAATTCCCTCTATACTATCAATAGAGCCGTTTGGATTATAATTAATGTCATAAGTTGCATTTCCGTCTAAATCAACATATTGTGTTGCAATTTGACCATTAGCAATTAATTGTCTTTCTAATTCTTCATTAACAATAAATCTTCCTTCTCCATGAGAAATTGGAATAGTAAATTCTTCGCCTAATTCTACTTTACTAAACCATGGTGACATTTTAGATACTACTTTAGTTTGTACCATTCTAGACATATGTCTTCCAATAGTATTAAATGTTAGAGTAGGTGAATTTTCATCCATTTGTCTAATTTCTCCATATGGTACTAGACCTAATTTAACAAGTGCTTGGAAGCCATTACAAATTCCTAATATTAATCCATCTTGTTCATATAAATGTTTATGAATTAAGTCTTTTAGTTTTGGATTTCTAAATACAGAAGCTATAAATTTACCTGAACCTTCTGGCTCATCTCCACTACTAAATCCACCTGGTATCATAATAATTTGTGCTCTTTCAATTTCTTTCGCAAACAAGTCAATAGACTCTTGTATATTTTCTGGCTTTAGATTTTTAAATACTATCATATTAGTGCTTCCGCCTGCATCCTCAAATGCTTTTGCAACATCATATTCACAGTTAGTTCCTGGGAATACTGGAATAAATACTCTTGGTTTTGCGTATTGTATTTTTCTAGTTAATGTACAAGGTTTATTGCTTAATATATTCTGAGCTTTCTTTTCTTCTTGTTTTGTCTTTGTTGGGAATACTTTTTCCAATGGTTGCTCCCATTTTTCAATTAAATCATTTAAATCTAGAGTTAATTCACTATTTACTATAATTTTTTCTTCTACTATTGTATTTCCGAATATGTTTTAATTCTTTTACATCTACATTATCTTTTAATTCAATAACAAAAGAACCATAATAAGGATAGAATAAATCAATATCACTATTTTTTATTTCAAATCCTATTTTATTTCCCATACAGCTTTTGGTTATTACATCTGCTATTCCACCGTTTGTAACAGTACTTACTGATAATACTTTTTCTTCTTTTATTAATTTATTTATAATTTCATAGTTTTCCTTTAAATTATCAAAATCTAGTATGTCATCTTGTCCCATTTTTGTTTCTAAAAACATTACTTTTGAATTAGGTTTTTTAAACTCGTTTGAAACTACTTTTGTAGTATCTGTTTCTCCAATACAAAAAGATACTAATGTTGGAGGTACATCTAATTCATTATAAGAACCAGACATACTGTCTTTTCCTCCTATTGCTGCTATTTTTAATTGTTTTTGTGCATAATATGCACCAAGTAATGCAACAAATGGTTTTCCCCATCTTGTTGGTTCTTCTCTTAGTTTTTCAAAATATTCTTGTAACGTTAAATATGCTTTTTTGTAGTCTCCACCAATTGCTACATATTTTGAAACAGATTCTATAATAGCATATACAGCTCCGTGAAAAGGACTTAAACTTGCTAAATATGGATTATATCCATAAGTCATAATTGTTCCACTATCAGTATATCCTTTTAATGTTGGAATCCTTGCAACCATACCTTGAGAAGGTGTTAATTGATATTTTCCTCCAAATGGCATTAGTACACTTCCTGCACCTATACTACTATCAAAACGTTCTACTAGCCCTTTTTGAGAACAGCAATTTAAACTACTTATTGTATCTTCCCATTTTGACTTAATGTTTTCTACTTTTTCTTTTTTAAAGTAAGATTTTTCTTCTTCTGGTTTTGTTACTTCTACTTTTGCATTTTTTACATCACCATTTGTATTTAAAAATTCTCTTGAAAGGTCAACTATTAAATTTCCTCTCCAATACATTTTAACTCTTTTTTCTTCAACTACGTCTGCTACAACTGTTGCTTCTAGGTTTTCTTTTTCTGCATAAGAAATCATCTTGTCTACATCTTCTTTTGCTACTACAACTGCCATTCTTTCTTGAGACTCTGATATAGCAAGTTCTGTTCCATCTAATCCCTCATATTTTTTTGGTACTTTATCCAAATTTATTACTAATCCATCTGCTAACTCTCCAATTGCAACAGAAACTCCTCCTGCTCCAAAATCATTACATCTTTTTATTAATTTGGTTACTTCTTCGTTTCTAAATAATCTTTGTACTTTTCTTTCTTCTGGTGCATTTCCTTTTTGAACCTCTGCACCACAAGTTGTTAAAGATTGGCTGTTATGTGCTTTAGAAGAACCAGTTGCACCTCCTAAACCATCTCTACCTGTTCTTCCTCCAAGTAAAATTACTTTATCTCCTGGAATAGGTGTTTTTCTTACTACATTTTTACTTGGTGCTGCTCCTACTAATGCTCCTATTTCTAAACGTTTTGCAACATAACCTTCGTGATAAATTTCTGCTACCTGTCCGTGTTGCCAAACCAATTTGATTTCCATAAGAGCTATATCCTCTTGCTGCTTCATTAGTTAGTTTCCTCTGTGGTAATTTATTAGGAAGTGTTTCTTCTACTGATTTTCTTGGATCGCCACAACCTGTTACTCTCATAGCTTGGTATACGAATACCCTACCAGATAAAGGATCACGAATAGCTCCACCTAAACAAGTTGCTGCTCCACCAAATGGTTCAATTTCAGTTGGATGGTTATGAGTCTCATTTTTAAACATTATTAAATATTCTTCTGGTTTTCCATCAACTAAAATTTCTGCTTTTATGCTACAAGCATTAATTTCTTCTGACTCATCTAAATCTTTAAGATATCCTTCTTTTTTTAGTTCTTTTGCTGCAATTGTTGCAATATCCATTAAACAAATATCTTTTGCTTTTCTATTTTCATAAACAATATCTCTTGCTTTTAAATAATCTTCATATACTCTTTTTAATAAATCCCATTTAATATCTAAAACTTCTAGCTTTGTTAGGAAAGTTGTATGTCTACAATGGTCTGACCAATATGTATCAATCATTTTCATTTCTGTAATTGTTGGATCTCTTTTTTCAACATCTCTAAAATAGTTTTGACAAAATTGTAAATCGGCAAAATCCATAGCAAATCCATATTTTTGGTAAAATTGTTCAGAATCTTGCTTTGTCATTTTTATAAAACCATCTATTACTGCTACATCTTCTGGAATATCCAATTTTTGTTCTAATGTTTCTGGTTTATCTAAAGAACATTCTCTAGAATCTACTTTATTAATCATATAATTTTTAATTTTTTCTATTTCTTGCTCACTAATATTTCCTTTTAGTATATATATTTTGGCAGATTTTGCACTTGGTCTATTTCCACCTGCTAAAATTTGTAAGCATTCTTCTAGTGCTTGTGCTCTTTGATCGAATTGACCTGGTAAAAATTCAACTCCAAATATTTTGTCTTCTTTATTAAAAGGATATTCTTCTACATAATATTTATCTACTTGTGGTTCTGAAAAAACAGTAGTTTTTGCTTCTTCAAATGTTTCTTCTGTAATATTTTCTACATCATAACGGTTTAAAATTATAACATCTTCTAAAGATGATATTCTTAAATTTTCTTTCATATCAGATAGTAATTCTTTTGCTTCTACATTAAATCCATCTTTCTTTTTTACATAAATTCTTTTTACCATTTTCTTTCCTCCAAATTAATTTTATTATTCAATTATTATTTCTTTATTTCCTTCAATTACTTCACCTATTTTGTAAGCTTCTTCTCCGTATTGGTCTAAAATTTCAATTGCTTTATATACTTCTTCTTTTTTTACAATGATTGCCATTCCAATTCCCATATTAAATGTATTATACATATCTCTTTCTGGAATATTGCCTACTTTCTGTATTAATTTAAAGATTGGTAAAATTGGATATGAATCTTTTTTGATTTTTAGTGAAACACCATCTTTTAGCATTCTTGGCATATTTTCATAAAATCCTCCACCTGTAATATGAGATATTCCTTTTACTGTTACATTTTTTATTAATTCTAATACTGGTTTCACATAGATTTTTGTAGGTGTTAATAAGCTTTCTCCTAATGTCATTTTTAAACTTTCTTCATATTTATTAATTGTTTCTTCATTTATATTGAATACTTTTCTGACAAGTGAGAAACCATTAGAATGAACTCCAGATGAACTAATTCCAATTACAACATCTCCTAATTGTATAGACTCACTATTTATAACTTTGTTTTTATCCACAATTCCAACAGAAAATCCTGCTAAATCGTATTCTCCTTCTTTATAAAAGCCTGGCATCTCTGCTGTTTCTCCTCCAACTAAACTACATCCTGCCATTTTACATCCCTGTGCAACTCCTTTTACAATTGTTGCAACTACTTCTGGAATATTTTTTCCAAGTGCCATATAATCTAAAAAGAATAATGGTTTTGCTCCGCAACATATAATATCATTTACACACATTGCTACACAATCTTGTCCAATAGTATCATGTTTATTCATTAAAAAAGCCAATTTCAATTTGGTACCTACTCCATCTGTACCGGAAACTAAAATTGGTTCTTTTATTTCTTTTGTATCTGCTATTAGTGAATACAATCCACCAAATCCTCCTAAATCTGATACAACATTATTGTCGTAAGTATCTCTTACGGCTTCTTTCATTAGCTCTACTGCTTTATATCCTGCAGTTACATCAACTCCTGCTTTTTTGTAGCTTTCACTAAAACTTGCTCCCATTTTTCTCCTCCTTATTTTTCATACACTCATTATATAATATCTTTCTCTTTTGTTCAACATTTTTTATTTCTTTTTTTAGTTTTATTTTTTTTTTGCTAGATTTAAATTAATATTTTCTATGTACTACTTGTGTTTTTATTTCTAAACCCTAGTAATATGAATTGTTTTATAAAATTGGATAATTTTGTAAATTCCTATTGACAAGTTTTAATTTTTAGATTATAGTGTTAGTGCAATTGGAAAATTAAGGTAATTTGACATATTTTGTCAGGTTTTATTATAATATGTTTTTTTAAAGGAGACCTATATGCTAAATTTTGTACTTTGTGATGATAATTTAAGTATTACTAATAAATTAGAAAAAATCTTGGAAACAATATTTTCGAAAAACAACTATGATGGAAAAGTTGTCTTTAAATCTGATAATCCAGATGATATTTTAAACTACATTGATTCAAATGATGTAGATGTTTTAATGTTAGACATCAATTTAAAATCTAACAAAAGTGGTCTTGATTTAGCTGAGGAAATAAGAAAAAGAAAGAAAAATGCTTATATAATTTTTACAACTGGTCATTTAGAATATGCCATGATGGCATATAAATATAAAACTTTTGATTATTTGCCAAAGCCAATTACTTCTGATAGATTAGAGATTACAATAAATCGATTATTTGAAGATGCTAACGAATTAAGTAAAACATATATTAAAATTGATAATAAAAACACACTTATTGACGAAGATGAAATTGAATATATAAAAAGAGATGGTATGAAACTAGTTTTTCATACTTCTAATTATGATTACGATACTTATAGTTCTTTTAATAAGTTTCAAGAAAAATTACCAGATACATATGTAAGATGTCATAAATCTTATATTGCCAACCTAAATCAAATTAAAAAAGTCGAGCCAGTTTCTAGTACAATAACTTTTAAGGATAATAATACTTGTGAAATTGGTCCAAAATATAAAAAGGAGTTTATGGAGGTTTTAAAAAATCATGGAATTTTTGAATGATTTTTGGGCATTGTTGAATACATCAAATGAATTTTACACCATAATATTCACATTACCATTTAGTTTACTAGAAAATTATTTAGCTATGTCCATATTTTTAAATTTATTAAATATTCCTAATGATGTAAAAAGTAAAATATTATATATATTATTATCTTCTCTAGTTACTACTGCAACCACATTTTTGATACCTAGTCCTTTTAATGTATTTGTAAATTATATATTATTTTTTATACTTATTATTATAATATTTAAAACTACAATATTTAAAGCATTTGTATCTATTTTCTCTTCTACTTGTATTTTAGGAATAGTTGGTAGTTTAATATTAAACCCATATTTAACAATATTTAATATATCATCTAATGAGCTTGCTTCTATACCTATTTATAACATTTTTTATTCAATTATAATGTATATGATTACCTTTATTATAATAATTATCATTAAGAATAAGAATTATGTTATAACTTTTTATGAAGATATTGATTTAAAAAGCAAAAAAATTATATTAATTAATTTTATATTTGGTATTATTACATTAATCGTTCAAACATATGTGCTATTTTATTATGTTGATACATTGCCAATTTTTATTACTTTTATAAGTTTTATAGTTTAGCTAGTATAATGAAATTAACATTCACAAATAAAAAATTAGAAAGTGCAGAAGAATATAACAAAACATTACATATTTTATATGACAATGTAAGAGGATTTAAGCACGATTTTGATAATATTGTTACAACTATTGGTGGATATGTAAGAACAAATGATATAGATGGATTAAAAAATTATTATATTGAATTAGAATCAGATTGCCAAAAAGTAAATAATTTATATTTATTAAATCCTGAAATTATTAACAATCCCGGTGTATATAATCTACTTACAAGTAAATATAATGAAGCTATTGAAAAGAATATTAAAGTTAATACGACATTTTTATTAGATTTAAATTGTTTAAAAATGAAAATTTATGAATTCACAAGAATATTAGGAATTCTTTTAGATAATGCTATTGAAGCAAGTTCCGAAAGTGAAGAAAAAATTATTAATATTATTTTTAGAAATGATAACAATAATAATAGACAATTAGTAATTATTGAAAATACTTATAAAAATAAAGATATTGATACAGAAAAAATATTTGAAAAAGGTGTTACTGAAAAAGAAAATCATACTGGACTTGGATTATGGGAAATTAGAAAAATACTTAAAAGTAATAATAATGTAAATCTTTTCACATCAAAAAATACTGAGTTTTTCTCACAGCAATTGGAAATTTATTAATTTATATATTAGTAAAAAACAGCTTATTGATAAAGCTGTTTTTTACTTCTGGATTGTATTAAAGTATAACTTTTAAGCTACTTATCGGTAAAAGTAATATTTCGTCCTACATTTACCAATAAAATTAATCTTTTTTAATTAAGCTTGCTGGCATTTTTGGTTGATGGAATATCCACCATCCTCTACAAGCAGTATTAGTTGACATTGCATATTTTTCTGCTACTTTTGCTAGGAATTTTAACATCTTAAACTCCCCTTTCTTTAGTATATTTTATAATACAAAACATTACCGGTATATGTTTTGGTATTAACAATATAATTCATATCCATATTTATTGTTTGTCAATATATAAGCTAATCTTGTTATCATAAATGTTTGCAAAAAATATCCAATAATAATTATATTATAAATAATATTATTATTAACTATTACTGCTATGATAAGACCAACTGAAAAAATTATAAAAGAAAGTGTTTTCTTTTTCTTTCTCTCTTTTAGCGATACAATTGGTACGTTTTCTGTATCTGCAGGTGCATATAATTTGATCATAATTATACCAAAAATCCAAAGTATTGATATTATAATATACTTTATTGTTTTTTCTAATATTATGTTTTGAGCTATCATTGGCAAGCCACAATAAAATATTGTAGTTCCAATAATACATCCGATATGAGTTTTTAAATGAAATCCACCAGAAACACACTTGTATGGAGCAATTAATAAAAAAGTAATTATTGTTTCTTTTAAAATACCAAGAAAAAAGGCTATTATTAATACTAGAAATGTTTTTGGTATTTCACCTATAATGTTTTGTAATCCATAATTTATTATTTCTGCTTTTTCATCATCTATGTCAGGCATTTCTTTTCTAATTTTATTGGTTAGAAAGATGCAGAATTTATCTATCATTTTCACACCTCATTTTTTATTTAGCCTAATTCTATCAAGTAAATTGTCTTTTTATTCATTATTTTTACGAAATGCCTATTTTAATTTATAAAAAGCTATTTATATTTTACGAAAATTTAAGTTACATATATACCTTATATTATTATAGTTTTATATTGTGAAATATGGTATATTATAAAATCTTATAATTTTTTAGGTTAAAAAATACCCCTCATTTTTATGAAAGGTATTTTTTTATTTAAGTCTTCTTGAATTGAAATAAATTCTTTTGACACTAGCATAACGCTTATTTTATTTCTAATTTCTTACGAAATTAGAAAGTCGCACTCAGACGAACATAGCGGTAGTTATTGACATTGTAGAGGTCGATGCGTACGCCACCGAAGTAAGCGTACCACGCGTAGCCATCATCGCCCTGCGAAGACGACCAGTACCAGTCGATTAGCGCATCTTTCTGGTATAAACCTTCTCCAACTTTTCCACCTTCACAATACATTGTCATAAATGCTGCCCATTCTGATTTTGATGGCACAAACCATCCTTTTGATACTTTCTCTTTTAATGAATCTAATCCCCATAAATCTGTATAACTTCCATCTGTCTTTGGCTCTCCATACGCTCCACTTTCGTATTTTTCTATCATATCTGTTGTATTTGTTTTTCCTTTTCCAAAATCATTCCTTGGTCCTCCTACTAGGTTATCTAATGGGTTATCTAAATTACCATATGCATTGTAATACCAATAATGTCTACTTTCATCTAAATCTTTTAGTGCCATTACATAAAATCTGTCTTCTCCAGTTGCTTCGTTTGCTGGTGTTATCATTTTTTCTTCCCATTTTCCAAATCCTGTTACTTTTTCTTCGCTTATTTTATATTTTTTTAACTTTGCTTTTTCTTCCTCTGTATCATATCCATATTCATAAACTCCATCTGAATCTCCAGGTACTTGCCCTGATTTTTTTACTGCTAAATCTGCATATATTATTCCATCTGGTATTCCGTCTGGTGTTTTATTTCCTTTTTCATCTTCAAAATCTGTATAATATCCTACATAACTTGTATCTTCTTTTGCATCTGGGCTTTCTACTGTTCCTGTTGTTAAATCTCCTCCATATAGGTCTGATACTTTTAATTCTATATCTTTTCCATATTCGTCTCTTGCTTCTAACTTATACTCTGAATCTTCCATATTTTTTTGTAAGTCTTCTGCTTTTGCTGGTACGTCCTTAAAATATTTGTCTAATACATCTCTTAATTGTTCTGGTGTTATATCACCACTTTTACTTTGTGCTTGATATTCTAAGATATCAGTTTGTACCATTTCTTTTAAATTCCCTACTTCTGTTTGTGCTTTTGCTTCATTTGCTTTTCCTATTATTCCATTTTCTCCTGTTAGTGTGGCTATTGATACTGCTGCTAAAATTAACAATACAATAATTGTTATTACCAATGCTATTAGTGTTATTCCTCTTTCTTTTTTCACTTGTGTTTTCCTCACTTTCTTTTTTTATTTTCTTTGGTCGTTTTGTTTTATGTTATTTTGTTTTTACTATTATACATATTCTACCATTACTTTTTTTATATTTCAATATGAACTTTAAGTTTTAATGAATTTGTAATAAAACTGTAACACAAAAACTACTACTTATTATTATAAAAAATTTTCAAAATAAAATATTGTATATTTATAAAATTCATTATATAATAGCTGTATTTAAGAAATTGCTATGCTAAGAAATATAATTAAAAAATTGAAAGGAAAAAAATAATATGAGATTATTATATGTAGATGAAAGCGGTAGCACTGGACTTGATTTGGATAACAAAAATCAGCCATACTTTATTTTAGCAAGAGTTTGCGTTGAAGATAAAAAATGGCATAAAATAAATGATTATTTTGAAAAAGAAAAAATAAAGATATGTCCTGATTTTAAAAATACAGAAATACATACAAACGAATTATTTAATACAAATAAAAAATCGCCTTTCTATAAAAATAACTGGAAAGACAATTTTATAATTTTAGAAAAATTAGTAGATTTAGTATCAAGTCTAAATATTCCTGTTAGCAATGTAAAATTATTAAAAAAAGCTTATAAAAGACATTTTGGAAACAATATTGTTGTTGATCCATATTTGTATTGTTTTTCTATGCTTTATGAAAAATTTAATGAAACATTAAAATTAGAAAATGATTTTGGAATAGTTTTTTGTGATGAATTAAAGAAAATGGAAAAAAGTTTAGAGGTTTTATATCCAAAATTACAACTTAACAATAAAAATATTATAGAAAGAACTTTTTATTTAGACTCAAAGAAAAACAATTTTATACAAATTGCCGATATATGTTCTTTTTATATTAACAAATATAATTGTATTAAAAATAATTATAGTACTATGGACAACTTTAAAAAGAATCATTGTATAAATATGTATGAAAAACTCTTTAATAGTGTAATAGGTAAAAACCACAGTTTTGTGGTTTTAGAAGATTATGATAGTTATTTTGAATAAAAAAATGTGCAAGGAGTGATTTCTTGAGAAATCTTTTAAGCTCCTGACGAGGAACTTACTACTCCCTGCTTGTTAAATACATTTTATCATAAAATATTTAACTTGTCAAACATTTGACATTATTATTATATGTAAAAATCACATGAATATTACTATTTTACGGAGAAAAAAATGGATTTAATTGATTTAGAAAATATAGAATATAGGGAAAAATTTCTTCTCCAATCATCTTTAGTAAATAAATTAAATTCTATCTTAAACTTAGTCGGGAATGAGTCAGGAAAATAAAAAATAAGGTATTTCAAAAGTCTTGAAACACCTTATTTTTATTGGTAGCGAAGGGGAGATTCGAACTCTCGACACTTCGGGTATGAACCGAATGCTCTAGCCAACTGAGCTACTTCGCCATATAATTTTACAACGATATTTATTATAAAGATATTTTTACCATTTGTCAAGATAAAAATACAAGAAAACTAAATTTCCTTGTATTTTTATTCATGTTCTCTTTCTTCATTTATTTTATCTTTTTTATAATCTGTCTTATTATCTTTAATTTTTGGTCCCTTTTCTACTGCAAAATCATTCTTCACTAGTTCATTGATTTTACGAGTTTTTCCTTTTTTACTTGTTGAAGTTGGTTCTACTGTAGGTTCCATACTATCAACGTTTTCTAAAGCTTTTTCTAAAGTCTTTCGATTTGGTTCATTTTGCCACTCTGCTTTAACGTCATCATCTGGACTCCAAATTATTCTTAATAAAAGTTTAAAAGGTCCTATTTTAACTTCATTTTTTTCCTTTACATTTATTTTTTCCATTTTTTTAACCGTCCTTATTTTTATTACAGTATTATTATAACATAAAAGTGCCTAAAAATCAAGTTTTTATGATAAAAATTCCTTTAATATATTGCTACAACGTCTAGATGCAAATTTTACATTTTTATCAAATTCTCTTGCATTTTCTCTATTTGGAGTATCAGATATTGCTCTTATTGCAGCAAATGGCATATCATCTAAGTAACATACTTGAGCAATTGCCCCACATTCCATATCTACAACATCTGCATCAAATTTTGCACGTATCTTATCTTTCATCCAAAATTCTGTACAGAAAATATCACCTGTTGCTATTGTACCTATTTTTATTTTATAATTTCTCTCTGGCATAGCTTGAACCATTTGTTCAAATTCTTCTACTAGTTCCATTGTACATTCTACTTTATCTCCTACTCCTGTAATGTAACCTTTGCTATGTCCAAATGCTGTAATATCAAAATCGTGTTGAATAACATTTTTTCCAATCAATACATCTCCAACATTTAATAAGGGATTAATTGAGCCTCCTACTCCTATATTAATAATATATTGTAAATCATATTTGTTAATCATAATTTGAGCAGTTCTTGCAGCATTTACTTTTCCGATTCCACTTTTTATTAATACACACTCTTTTCCTTGAATTTTTCCTTTTAAAAATCTTAAATTGTAAATTTGCTCAACTTCTACATCTGTCATAATATCTAAAATTTCTTCTCTTTCTTCATCCATAGCAACAATTATTCCTATTTCTTTCATAAATTATCACTCTCCTATTTCTGGTTAAATTATATAATAAATTGTTTTTAAATTCAATTGTTTCTAGTTTTTTTATTATAATACTTGTAACTTTTTCATTTTTAGTGTAATATAATAGTGTAAATTGAAAGAAATGCAAATTTAAAAATTGGAAAGGAGTATTTATATTTTTTTTAAGCGCCTGGACTTTTCTATGTTTAGATAAGTTGACGAGGTCTAGAGTTATCGAAATATTCGGCGGATGCTCTAGTGGTTTTAGCTTTAACCATACTATTAGCGAAAAAAGCATTAGTGATAATGTAACAAAAGTTAATAGATTAAGCCTTTATTTTTGCATACTTTCAATTCCAATCTATATTAATTTTTAGGAGGATTAAAATGTGTGGAATTGTAGGTTACATAGGAACAAAAAAAGCTAGTCCCATTTTAATTAATGGGCTTATTAGGTTGGAATACAGAGGATATGATTCAGCTGGAATTTCAACAATTGAAAAAAATGATCTTTCTATTATGAAAGATAAGGGAAGAGTGAAAAATTTATACAATTTAGAAGGAATACATAATTTAACGGGAACAGTTGGTATTGCTCATACAAGATGGGCAACTCACGGAAAGCCTTCAAAAGAAAATTCTCACCCACATATGGATAATACTAAAACATTTAGTGTTGTTCATAATGGAATTATTGAAAATTACAATGAATTAAAAAAATTTTTGCTAGATAAAGGATATACTTTTTATTCTCAAACAGATACTGAAGTTATTCCAAATCTAGTTCATTATTATTACCAAAAAGAAATAAGTTCAAATGAAACTAAATTTTTAAATGCTTTTAAAAATGCCTGTGGCAAATTAAAGGGAAGTTTTGCAATAGAAATTATTTGTAAAGACTGCCCTGACATTATGATTGTTTCTAGAAAAGATAGTCCTTTAGTAATTGGAAAAGGAGAAAATGAAAACTATATTTCATCAGATATTCCTGCTATTCTTTCTTTCACTAGAAATTTTTATTTATTAAATGATTTTGAAATTGCCGTTTTATATAGAGATCATATTGATTTTTATGATAAAGATTTAAATTCAATTCAAAAGAAAGCTGAAACTATTGAATGGAATGCTTTAAGTGCTGAAAAAGACGGTTATGAAGATTTTATGTTAAAAGAAATTTACGAACAGCCAACTGCAATTAGAGAAACCATTGGAGCAAAATTAAATGAGAATTCAAAATGTGAATTCTCAGAGTTAGATATTACAAAAAAATATTTATCACAATTAAATAAAATATATATTGTTGCTTGTGGTACTGCTATGCATGCAGGATTAGCTGGTAAGAATGCAATTGAAAAGCTTTGTAAAATTCCTACTGAAGTTGATATTGCTTCTGAATTTAGATATAGAGAACCTTTAATTGATGAAAAAACTTTATGTATTTTTATTTCTCAATCTGGAGAAACAGCCGATACAATTGCAGCCTTAAAATTGTGCAAGAAGAAAGGTTCAAAAACACTTGCCATAAGTAATGTAATTGGAAGTTCTATCACAAGAGAAGCTCACTTTTCTATTTATACACACGCTGGACCAGAAATTGCTGTTGCATCAACTAAAGCTTATACTTCTCAGGTTGTTTTGATTACATTACTAGCTATTTATTTTGCTGAAACTTTAGGAATTAATAATACTGAAATTGATACATTAAAAAAGGATATTTTAGAATTGCCTAAAAAAATAGAAGAAACTCTAAAATTATCAGAAGTTGTAAAAGAATTTTCAAAAGAAGTTTATCAAGAAAAAGATATGTTCTTTTTAGGTAGAGGTATTGATGAAACAGTTGCCAAAGAAGGTTCTTTGAAATTGAAAGAAATTTCTTATATACACGCAGAAAGTTACCCTGCAGGTGAATTAAAACACGGTCCAATTGCTTTAATTGAAAATGATGTAACAGTTGTAAGTATTATGACAGATAAAAAGTTAGTTGAAAAAACAGTTAGCAACATTCAAGAAGTTGTTACTCGTGGAGCTAAAACTTTAGTTGTTACAAATCAGAACATAAAAGAAGATATGTTTGATATGACAATTAAAATTCCAAAAACAAATACACTTATTTCCCCTATCTTATCCGTAATTCCTTTACAATTATTTTCTTACTATATTTCAAAGGAAAAAGGATTGGACGTTGATAAACCTAGAAATCTTGCTAAATCTGTTACAGTTGAATAATAAAAAGAACCACTTTAATAAATTTGAAGTGGTTTTTTTATCCTATCAATAATTTTATAATTATTAAACAGATGACACCAGGAAGTCCTAATAGACCGTATTAAAATACTTGTAAAAAAATTAAGTCCAATATGAAAACCAAAACTATTTCCTACTAAGTTAATTAAAAAAATACAAATACCACCTAATATAGAATTAAAAACTAACTTTAATATTTTCTTTATTGGAAAAATAAAAATTCTTCCTATAATAAAAATTAAGCAAATACAAGTCAAGTAAGCAATTACATTTATATCCATAAAATCAATCTCCCCAAACAAAAAAATGATAATAATTTCTTATTATCATTTTTATGTTTAAACTTGTACAAATATTACTTTATTAAACTGCTTCTTCTTCATCTTCTAAAGTAAATTTAATATCATTAATCATATCTACTTGAATTCCTTTGGATTTAGCTATTTTTATTAAATAATCTAATTTTGCCTGATTTGCTTTTATTTGATAAGTAAAATAATCTACTAAGTCGTCTTGTGCATATTCAAAATTTTTATTTACAATTTTTAATTCTTCTCTTGTTCTTATAATTGCTTTTATTAATTCTACTTCTCTTTCAATTTCTGTTTTTTCAATTATTTTTCCTTCTTTAACATAATAATCTTTTTGCATATTATTTCCTCTTTTCATCTCATTTTACTTTATTATACTCGCGCCTAGTTATTTTTATTCATAAAAATATTTCTTATAAAAATTTAATTAATTTGTCTAAAGTACTTGTTTTTTTCGGCATTTTGTAGGATAATATATATGTATGATTATATTTTAGGAAGGAATTATTTTTGAATGAAATATATAGACAAATTTTTGAAAAAACTAAACACAGACAGAAATACTTTTGCAACTTATATATTGACATTAATTTCTATATATTTAGCAGTAGATAGAATTGTAGAAATGCTACTTATGATATTTACAGGTGTTTCTTATGCTTATTGGGGACCAATTCAATATACTTTTGCCTTAGCTTGTCCTGTTTTTGCATTTGCTTTTTCGGCACAGTCAAAATTTGCTAAGAACAAAGCATATAAGATTACACTATTTTATCTATTTATTATAGGATTTTATATTATAGTTATTTCTATGCTTACTCAATGGCTTAATATGGGTGCTTGGCTATTACTACTATCTGTGCCAAATTATACAGAACTTATTACAGAATTTTCTGATTTAGTAACTCCTGCATTTGTAAGTATTTCTTTATATTTACCATTACTTACAGTATATCCAATGTTCAAATGGGTTTATTTTACTGTTCGTGATGACCCTAAAAAGACCCGTTCTATTTGGGATTTTAGAGGAATTAGTTTAGCAGATAAAAAAGCAGGTCATGGACCTTATACTTGTGAAGTATATATTTGTACTGATGATGAATACAATAGAATAATTACAATGCCTGAAGCTTCTAGATTTCAATCTCTACTTGTATGTGGTGGCTCTGGAAGTGGAAAAACTTCTTTAGTATATGAACCATTAATTGCAAAAGACATAGAAAGAAAGCACTTTTTCAAAGAAGCTTCAAAAGAATTAGGTTTTACTGCTTTAAAAACTAAAATTGCTTATTTGAATAAACCTTATGATAACGATTATTTAAATAAAAACTTTAGTTTAAATATGATAACACCAGTAAGTGGAAAAGAAAATATTTTTAATACATATTTAAGTAAAATGCTTTTAGGAAGCATTTATGGAGAAAATGTATATAGAAATTTAGGTTTAACTTATATGGCTCCAGACGACTCTTCTATACAGGGTATGATGGACATTTGTAAAAACTTTGGAATTGATTATGATATAATCGATCCTGCAAGCCCTAATTCTATTGGCTTAAATCCTTTTGTATACAATGATCCAAGCAAGATTGCTATAACAATATCTTCTGTATTAAAAGCAATGTTTATTGTTTCTCATGATGATCCAGAAGAAGCTTACAGAGGAGACGTATCTACACAAGCAATTGAAAATGTTGCTATTTTACTAAAAGAAATTTATCCAAGAATGCACGAAGGTACACTTCCTACTATGGAAGATTTGTTAAAATTATTAACAAACTTTGAATTAATAGAAAAAATGTGCGAAATCATGGCACATGATGAAGAATTAAAAGAAAAATATTCTGTACAACTTATGTACTTTAAAAAGAATTTCTATTCTAATAGCCCTGGTAAAACAGAAATTGAGAAATATATATATACTGCTGTTAGTCAATTAGACAATTTACTAAGAATTCCAGGTATTAAACCTATTCTATGTAACAGACACAATAATATAAATTTTGATAACCTTTTATCTGAAGGAAAAGTTGTATTTGTTTGTACAAGACGTGGTGATTTAGGAGCAGCAGGTCATAAAGCATTTGGATTATTTTATTTAATTTCTATGCAAGATGCTGTTTTAAGAAGACCAGGAAATGAAAATACTAGAATTCCTTATTTTCTATATGTTGATGAATTTTCAGATTTTGTTTGTAAGGCAACTGAGCCAATGTTTACACTATATAGAAAATTTAGAGTAGCAACTACTATATCTATTCAAAGTATCTCACAATTGGAGCTTCACGGTCAAAAAGAAAACTTTAAAAATCTTATTTTATCAAACTGTGCAAGCAAAATCTTTACTGGAAGTGGAGAATGGGACGAACTTGAATGGTGGTCAAAAGAATTTGGTACACACAGAGAATGGACTTATAGTAATAATATGGATATGAATAAACTAGAATATGACGCAAAATTTGGTAGTGTAAAATGGGCTTGGGTTGAAACAGTAAGAGCTGGAAAACTTCAAACACTAAAACAAAATCAAGCTGGTTATAAAATAAGGCAATCTAATGGTAGTCCACGTTCTGGTGTAGGAAACTTTACTTACTTAGAATCAAAATATAAAGAACCTCAAAAAATAAGAAATTATGACTTTGGTAAATATTCTGACTCAGTTACAACTGAAACAGAAGATGATAATGATAATGGTAGAAAGAAATTAGATTTGAAAAATATTAATTTTAAAGATGATAGAGATGAGATAGATCCAGTACAAACTGATACATCTGATTCAAAATATTTATTTGATAATGAAGATGCCATTGTTGTAAATTTAAAAAGAAAAAATTCAAATTCTTAAAATAGAAAAATCATAAAAGGACTAAATTTTAAAATTTAGTCCTTTTATAATTTTATTGTTTATATATGAAATCCTATTAATTCTAAAATAATTCCTGCAATTACTCCTATTGCATATAATAACATAACTATTTTTATATTTTGCTTAATTCCTTTATTTGTTTTAAATAATACAGCTAGTCCCACTCCTGCTCCAACTAAAGTACCTGATATCATAGTTGATATTGAAATAACATTTTCTAAATATATTTGTGTTAAAATAACAGATGAAGCACAATTTGGAATTAATCCAATAAATCCAGATAGTATTGGTCCTAATATTGGTGCATTTTGTAATAAATTTGAAATTTGTTCTTCTCCTATTAAATAGATTGCAAGATTAATTATTATTGTAACTATAAATATAAATATAAATATATTTAATGTATGTTTTAAGGCTGATTTAAAAATTCCATTTTCACAATCACAGTGTTCTTTTTCACATAAATCTATAATTTTTTGCTCTTCTACATTTTTATTTCTTAATCTAAGAATAAAATCTATTACAAATCCTGCTATTATTCCAATTACTAATTTTATGCCTAATATAGCTAATATAGTTGTAATTGGTACTGCTTCAGATAATAAAATTGGCAACATTTCATCTGATGTTGATAGATATACAGAAATTAATGTTCCTAATGTAATTACTCTTGCAGCATAAAGATTAGTAGCAGATACAGAAAAGCCACATTGAGGAACCACTCCGTAAAAGCCCTCCTATAAAAGGTCCATATTTTCCTGATTTTTTTATTGCCTCTTTGGTCTTGTCCTTTGTTTTGTGTTCGATATATTCCATAATAATATAAGTAATTAATAAAAATGGAAGTAATTTTATGCTATCTATAATAGCATCTAATAATACATTTATCATATTTTACTCCTCTTTATTTCTCATTTTTATATATTACCATATTTTTCAAGATTTTTCAAGAGGGAGATTTATATCTTAAACCTCCCATTTAAAATTCTCTTCTTCTATAACATCCTGTTATGTTTCCTGATGTTCCGTTACTGTTCGGAATTACATTAATTCTTGCACTTACTCCATTTACTCCTGAAACTTGATTGTTATTACAGCCACATCCATTATTATTATTTGTTGTACTATTAGAAATTGTATTTTGGTCATTATTTAATTGTTGTAAACTATTTGAAATAGCATTAGCTTGTGATGTGCTATTGCAACAATTACCTGAACTGCATGAACTAAATGAGTTTAAAAATCTGCAAACAACACAAGTTAAGAAAGCAGTTAAGTAACTTAAAATAGTATATGCAATTGTAGCAATTAGAAATGTTATATTATCTATTACAAATGTAACTATTAAAAATATAGCAAATATTATTGCAGAAACAAGTATTGGACATTTAAAAATTTTTTGTAGCGCAATAGAAATAATAACAACTGCAATTGGTAAGGCAAAAAATATAAGTAGCATTTCGTTTGTAATCATAGCTCTCTTCTCCTTTTTAAGTTTTGCTATATTTTATGCTACTTATTTATTTTTTGTTAATTTTATTCATATTCTACTTTTACTAAATATAAACCTTGTGGTGGAAGTGTTTTTCCTGCATTTTCTCTTTTTCCTATTTCTATAATTTGGGGAATTTCATTTGGTTCTATGTTCCCTAATCCTACTTCTACTAAAGTTCCTGCTATGATTCTAACCATATTATATAAAAATCCACTTCCTGTTAATTCTATCCATATTTTATTTTCTTCTTTTTCTATTATTTCCGCTTTGTATATAGTCCTTACACTATTTTTTGAACTTGTTCCACTTGCTTTAAATGCTTTAAAATCATATTCTCCTTCAAAATATTTTATTGCTTTTTTCATTTTATCAATATCTAGTTTCATAGGAATATGAGTTTCTAAATTTCTGTAAATAGCTGTTCCCATTTTTGAATTATTAATTATATAGCGATATGTTTTCTTCTTACAAGAAAGTCTACTGTGAAAATTTAAATCCATTTCTTCAGCTGACTTAATTAAAATTGACTTTTTTAAATTACTATTAATTGCTAATGCAAATTTTTCTATTGGAATATTAGAATTTGTCTTAAAATTTGCTACTTGTCCGAAGTGCGTGAACACCTCTATCTGTTCTTCCAGAAGCAGTTAGTTCTACCTCTTCTCCAGTTACTTGTTCTATTGCTTTCTCTATTGTTCCTTGTATATTTAATTTATTGGGTTGTTTTTGCCATCCGATTGAATTCTTTTCCGTCATATTCTATTGTTAATTTAATATTTCTCATATTTTTCACCTTCATTTATAAGAAAAGTCGCCTTTTATAAGCGACTAATTTTGCTCCTCACTTTGTTCTTCTTTTTTTTGTTCTTTTTGTTTTTTCATTTTTTCTTTAATTTTTTTTATTCTTTCTTTTCTTTCTTTTTTTTCAATAGTAAATCTTTTAGTTACAATATTGCTAATTAATATTTTCTTTAAAACATCTTCTCTTACATCAGCAATTAAAGTTCCATCTTTTGCTACTGATATTTTTCCTGTTTCTTCTGATACAATAATTGCAATACTATCAGATTCCTTTGATATTCCAATAGCAGCTCTATGTCTTGTTCCTAGTTCTTTTGCAATATCTTTATCATCTGCTAATGGTAACACACAAGCAGCAGCTGCAATTTTATTTCCTGTAATTACAACTGCACCATCATGTAGCGGTGTTTTTGGTTCAAATATATTTACTAATAATTGTGGTGATACGTCTGCATTCATTGGTATTCCTGTTGATATAATATCTTGTATTTTTATATCTCTTTCAAACACAATTAATGCTCCTGTTTTCGTTTTAGAAAGTTCTGTTGTAGCAATTACAACTTTATAAATATCTTCTTTTGTTTTAGTAGATACATCTTTATCTATTCCAAAAAATTTTGTTAGTTTATTTGTTCCTAATTGTTCTAAGCCTCTTCTTAGTTCTGGTTGAAAAATAACAATAATTGCAATTACTCCTAAATTCATAATGCCTGTTAAAATCCAATTTAAAATTTTTAGGTTAAATAGTCCACTAATCCATGTTGCAATAACTAAAAGTGCAATTCCTTTAATTAATTGCCATGCTCTTGATTCTTTTACCATTTTAAAGAAACAATATAATAGAAATACTACAATTGCTATATCAATTATTAGTGTAATTAGTTCAAATGGATTTTCTTTAAGTGTCCTAATATAAGACATAATATTATCTTTATAAAAATTTTCCCAATTCATTCCTAAATTTATTTGCATTTATATCTCCTTTTATCTCATTAATGCATAAACAAGTGTAACTCCCGTTCCTGCTACCATTAAGACAGCTAAAATTCCTGCCATTATTTTAACAAATATTTCTCCCTTGTAATATTGTTTTTTTGGTTTTTCAGCCTTTTGTACTTTATCTTTCATTTGATTCATCCTTTCTGTTTTTCTGGTTACTATTATATCATATCTTGTTAAATTTTCAATTATTTATTCTATCATTTCTAAAATAGTTTTTGGTTTTTCTATTTTTTCTTCGTCAATTTTAATATTATCAAGTAATAGTTTTTTTGCTTCTTCTAATTTTTCCATTTTATTTGTATGAATATATGCTAGTACTTCTCCCTCTTCAACATAGTCTGCCACTTTCTTTTGCAATACAATTCCTGCTTGATGATCTATACTATCTTCTTTTGTAATTCTTCCTGCTCCTAGATTGCACGCAATTTTTCCTACCTCAAGTGCATTTATTTGATAGATATATCCAGACTTTAAGCTATAAATTGGTTCAATGTATTTTGCTTTTGGTATATCTTCTATATTTTCTATAAAAGAAACTTCCCCACCTTGTGCCTCTACTAATTCTTTAAACTTTTCATATGCCTTTCCATTTGCTATATTTTCTAACATCTTCTTTTTGTTTTCTTCTAAGTTGTCACCTTTTCCTGCCAATTTTATCATATAACTACCTAATGTTAGTATAACTTGTTGTACATCTTCTGGCATATCTCCTTTTAAGAAGTTTACCGCTTCTATTACCTCTAAAGAATTACCTACATTATAGCCTAAAGGTTCATCCATATTTGTTAAAATACAAACTGTTTGCCTATTAGCTAATTTTCCTATATCAATCATAGTATTTGCAAGTTCTCTTGCTTGTTCAATTTTGTTCATAAAAGCACCTTTACCAACTGTAACATCTAATACAATTTTTTGTGCTCCACTTGCTATTTTTTTGCTCATAATGCTAGATGCGATTAATGGTATACTTTCTACACACGAAATTGTATCTCTCAAACCATATAACTTTTTATCAGCAGGAGCTAAATTTAATGTTTGAGAAATTAAACTAATTCCTATTTTTTTAACATTTTCGATAAATTTGTCCATTCCTATTTCTGTTTTATATCCCGGAATTGACTCTAGTTTATCAATGGTCCCACCAGTAAATCCTAATCCTCTTCCTGACATTTTAGCTACTGGAACACCAAGAGAACTTACAATAGGCAATAATATTAAAGAAACTTTATCCCCTACTCCTCCTGTTGAATGTTTATCCACAATTGTTGCATTTAATGTGGATAAGTCTAATATTTCTCCAGAGTGTGCCATAGCAAGTGTTAAATCTGTTGTTTCTTGTTTTGTCATTCCATTTATAAAAACGGCCATTACAAATGCTGCTGCTTGATAATCTGTTATCTTGTTATTTGTGTATCCATCTACAAAATACTCAATTTCTTCTTTTGTTAGGGTTTTATTATCTCTTTTTTTAGCTATAATTTCTAGAACATTCATTTTCAACCTCCAATAATTTATATAAAATTTTTAGTAAAACTTCTTCTATGTATTGGACAAAGCCCATATTCTTTAATTGCTTGTATATGTTTTGCAGTTCCATATCCCTTGTGTGATATAAAACCATATTGTGGATATACTTCATCCCACTGTCTCATTATTCTATCTCTTGTTACTTTTGCAATAATTGATGCTGCTGCTATACTATAGCACTTAGCATCTCCCTTTATTATTGAATCATATGGAATTCCTTTTGTATTGATATGTGTTAATGCATCAACTAAAATTAAATTTGGTTTTTCTTTTAGTCCTTCTATTACCTCTGTTACTCCTTTTTTAGTAGCATTTAATATGTTTATTTCATCTATTATGTCTTGCCCAATCACTGCAACAGAATACGCAATTGCTTCTTCTAAAATTAAATCATATAGTTTTTCTCTCTTTTTTTCAGAAACCTTTTTAGAATCATTTACTCCCTCTATTTTAGAATCTTTTGGCATAATAACACCTGCTACTACTACAGGACCTGCTAATGGGCCTCTTCCTGCTTCATCTATTCCACATATTTTTTGAAAACCTTTTTGATATAAGTTTTCCTCTATTTCTTTTAATTTTGTTAATCTTTCTATTTCTTTTTCTTTCATATTTCTCACTACTTATTACTGTAATCCTATTTGGTTTATTTCTGTTAAAGAATGTTTTCCTTCAAAACCTTCTGTATTAAATACTTCTACTTTTTCATTTTCTTCGTCAAATTCAATTAAATATCTTTCATTTTCCTTTAGTTCTATGTCTTGTAATCCCCACTTTTCTCTTGCTTCATTTGTTAACCAATAGCAAGTAGATATATTTTGAACGTTAAATCCTTTTGGAACACCATCTGCTTTTTCTAATAAAGCCTCATTTTCGTATACCTCTTGCCTTACTTCGTTTTTTCTATCATCATCTGGATTTATACCCATTTTAAAGGTAGCAGTTTCTACATATTCTCTAGATTTTGCTTGAATTAATAGCATATTAGTTCTTAAGCCTTCTAATTTTGCATTTCTAATTACCTCTGTACCACTATACACTGCTATTCCTGCTATTATTAACAATATTATAATTGTTATACTTAATGCAACTAATGTTACTCCGTTTATTTTTCTTAAATTCATATTTACCATCCTTTGCTTTTTTTCTACATTATATATTTATATTGTAACATTTTCAATATAATTATCAAGTTTTTTTCACATAATTTTCACAAATCTCTTGTATTATATAGTAATAATAGGTTATTATATTAATAGATATTTTTTAGGAGGTTAAAAAAATGGAAGAAAATGAAAAAAGTTTTAAAACAGTGCAAAATCCAGATACATATAAAAATGTTTATTCAGCTGAAACTAAGCCTAAAGCAAAAATTGGATTTGGAAAGTCTGTTTTGTTGCCATTTTTTAGTGGAGTTGTAGGATGTGGTTTAGTACTTCGGTACTTGCTTTGGAGTTCCTTCAATTCGTTCTATGATTTTAAATACAGCTTCTTCTTATTCTGGAAGTAATTCAACATCTAATACAAATAAAAATTCAGGATATGTAACTCGGAACATCACTTAATGATTACACAGATACTTCCGTATATGCTGCTAATAAAATTTTGCCATCAATTGTAGGAATTCAAGTAACTTATAATGTAAATTCACTAATCTCTATATTTGGTAGACAAACTAATTCTACTACTGCAACTGCAAGTGGCTCTGGAATTATTATTAGTGAAGATGGTTATATTTTAACAAATAACCACATTGTAGCTACGTCTTCATCTGAATCTTATTATGAAGTATCAGATGCTACAAAAGTAACTGTTACTTTATTTAATGATGAAACTGAATATGAAGGAAAAATTATTGGAAAAGATGAACAAACTGACTTAGCTGTTATAAAAA
This sequence comes from uncultured Clostridia bacterium, assembly GCA_947629855.1. Next base: position 10,516 of record CANRFI010000005.1, on the reverse strand, counting down.
TTGAAAAAACTGGATTATCTAAAGCTGAATTTGCTGATTCTGATAATATAAAAGTTGGAGAATTTGCTATGGCAGTACGGAAATCCTTTAGGTTTACAAAGTAGTATTACCTGTGGAGTTATAAGTGCTGTAAATAGAGAAGTAACTGATTCAGATGGAAAGAAATTCACTTTAATTCAAACAGATGCAGCTATTAATTCTGGTAATAGTGGTGGTGCTCTAGTAAATAGTGAAGGTAAAGTAATTGGAATTAATACTTTAAAACTTTCTGGAACTGGTATTGAAGGTATGGGATTTGCTATTCCAATTAATGCTACTACTGATGTTACATCTCAATTAATTCAATACAGTAAAGTTAAAAGACCTTATATAGGAATTTCAGGAATGGATTTAGATGAAGATACAGCCAGAGCTAACAAATTAGTTAAAGGTATTTACGTTAAATCTATTGATGATTTTTCTGCGGCTGAAAAGGCTGGTATGAAAATTGGTGACGTAATTTTTGAAGCTGATGGAAAACAAATATCAAAAATGGATGAATTAAATGAAATCAAAAATTCGCATAAAATTGGAGAAGAAATGAAAGTAAAAGTAAATCGTAATGGAGAAGAGCGAGAATTAACTATTACTTTAGGAGAACAACCATAATTATTTTTTATTAATCTTTCACTTTGTATTCACAAAATAGACAAATTGTGTTATTAGAATATAAAATATCCCCTTTTATTTTCAAGTTAAAAGAGAAGTTACTTTTATTATAACTTCTCTTTTTGTTTTTATATAATAACTAAATCCATTTCACTTGTAAATGTTTCATTTCCATAAGCGTAAATAATATATAAATTATCTTCTGTTAAATAAAATTGAGTTGAATTTTCTATTTTATACATATCATTTTCAATATCTCTGCTATAAATATTATATCCTAATTCTTTTAAATCTTCTACTTTATTTTGTTCTTCTTGTATTTCTGTTTTTATTGTGTTTTGTACATTAAGCTTATCTAGTCCTTCAATCCTTAAAACTTCTTCTAAAGTAATTTCTTTTTTATTTCTTAAATCATAATTATATGTTTGTACAATTACTCTTTGTGCACTTGTTCCTTCTTTTAAGTTTGACCTAACTATTAATGATAAAATATCATCTTTTATGTTTACGCCATATTCTACCGTATATATAGTATTTTTATTTTCGCTTTGTATTATGCTATCAGTTTTATTTACAAATTCTTCAATTTCTTTATTATATTCGTCTATTTTTTCATTTTGTATATTAATAGTAGGTATATAAACTTCTACATTATAACTATTTAACTTATTTTCCTTCTTTGACATTTTAGTATAAACAATGGGCTTTTCTTTATCGATTGCATTAAAATTAATTTGATTATTATCTGATTGAATATTATTAGTAAAAACTTTATCAAAATTTGCTATCAAAGTTTGAATTTGTTCTTCACTTTTAGTTCCCAATTCCCCTTTACTTTCAAATCCTAGTAGTCTACTTATATCAATTCTGGCATAAAATTGAACATAAAAAGCTATAATAATAGAAATAATACATATAATTATAATTGAAACATATATTATTATTTGTTTTTTATTCATTTTATTTTCTGGTAATACTACTTTCATTTTTATTAATTTATGTTAGTCTTGAATACTAACATTTTCTCCTTTCATTAGTATGTATTAATTATATCATTATAAAATAAATTAATCAACGATTTTTATGATTTTATAAATTTTTAAGCATTACATATTTTTTTTAGGTTTATATAATCAATAGTTGACTATTTGACATTTTTGCGGTATGATAATATAGATTAATTTTATAAAGAAATGAGGAATTTTAAAGTTATGTTATGTTCAGAATGTAATAAAAAACCAGCAATACTTTTTTATAAAAAAATAGAAAATGGTAAAGAAACACTTGAAGGATATTGCTATGATTGTGCTAAGAAAAAAGGCATTGATCCAATTGAAGTATTATCTAAGCAAAGTGATATTTTATCTAAAGATAAAGTAAATTTATCTGATATGACAAAACAATTTGAAAATATTTTTAAAGACTTAGCAGAAAATATTAATTTAGAAGACATTGAAAATATAGATGGTGCTATCACTTTTGAAAATACTGAAGCTAGTGATGATCCTGATGAGCCACCACATAAAATAACAGGGGCAGCAATTCCCCTTGGTTCTATTTTTTCTAATATGTTTGCTAATAATCAAAATAACAAGGATAGAGAAGAACAAGAAGAACCAATCGGTTCTAGAAAAAAAGTAAAAATAGAGAAAAAGAAAAATATTAAAAATAAAAGAAAAAAGTTTTTAGACACATATGGCACTAATTTAACAATTAAAGCAAAAAATAATGAACTTGACCTTGTGATTGGTCGTGATAAAGAAATCCAAAGAATGATTCAAATTTTAAATAGACGTTCTAAAAATAATCCTTGTTTAATAGGTGAACCTGGAGTTGGTAAAACTGCAATTGCTCAAGGATTAGCAATAAAAATTGCAAATCAAAATGTTCCTGCAAAACTATTAAACAAAGAGGTTTACTTATTAGACATGACTGCTGTAATTGCAGGTACACAATTTAGAGGTCAATTTGAATCTCGAATGAAGGGCATTATTGATGAATGTAGAGAATATGGAAATATTATTTTAGTTATTGATGAAATCCATAATATCATTGGTGCAGGTGATGGAGAACATTCTATGAATGCTGCAAATATTTTAAAACCTGCATTATCAAATGGAGAAATTCAATTAATTGGAACAACTACTTTAAAAGAATATCGTAAATATATTGAAAAAGATTCCGCATTAGAGAGAAGATTTCAACAAATTTTAGTAGAAGAACCAACAGTTGATGACTCTATTGGAATTTTGGAAGGAATAAAAAAATATTACGAAGAGTATCATAAAGTAAAAATCTCTTCAGATGTAATTCGTCAAACAGTTATAATGTCTGAAAAATACATTCATGATAGGTTTTTACCAGATAAAGCAATCGATATATTAGACGAGGCTTGTTCTAGAATTAATTTAGAAAATAAAGACCTATATAAATTAGAAATGCTAAAACAAGAATTAGTTAGTGTTCAATCAGAAAAAGAAGAAGTAATAGCTGCAGATTCTACAGAAGATTATCAAAAAGCAGCTGATTTAAAAACTCGTGAATGCCAATTAATTGAAGAAATTGATAAATTAAATAGCAAAATGAAATTAAAACAAATTACAATTCAAGATATTGCAAATGTAATCGAAAGCTGGACAAAAATACCAGTTAAAAAGATAACAGAAGCAGAAACTCAAAAATTATTAAATTTGGAAACAAATCTTCATAAAAGAATTATTGGTCAAGAAGAAGCAGTTAGTAGTGTAGCAAGAGCTATTAGAAGAAATCGTGCAGGACTTCAAAGTTCAAAAAGACCACCATCTTTTATATTTGTCGGTCCAACTGGTGTTGGAAAAACAGAACTTGCTAAATCTCTTGCATTTGAAATGTTCGGAAGTGAAGATTCTATCATAAGAGTAGATATGTCTGAATATATGGAAAGTCATTCTACTTCAAAATTAATTGGTGCACCTCCAGGATATGTTGGATATGATGACGCTGGACAATTAACTGATAAAGTAAAAAGAAAACCTTATTCAATTATTTTATTAGATGAAATTGAAAAAGCACATCCAGACGTATTTAATATACTTCTTCAAGTATTAGATGATGGCAAATTAACAGATAGTCAAGGAAATACTGTTAGTTTTGCAAATACTATAATTATTATGACATCTAACGCAGGATCAAACTTAAATAATAATTCTATCGGCTTCGGTGGAGGAACAATTAATAAAAACAAAATTTTAGATAGTTTAAAAGATGTATTTAGACCTGAATTTTTAAACAGAGTTGATGAAATTGTTGCATTTGACTCTTTAACAAAAGAACAATTACTACAAATTGTTGATTTAATGCTAAATGATACAATAAATGCATTAAAAGAAAAAGATATTAAAATTGAATTCACAAATTTAGCAAAAGATTTTATTTTACAAAAAGGAACTGATACAAAATTTGGTGCAAGACCTTTAAGAAGAGCTATTCAAAAATATATTGATGATGAACTTGCAGAAATGATATTACGAGAAGAGCTTGTAGATGGAAATAAAGTTGTAGTAAATGTAGAAGATTATAAACTAAAATTCGAAGTAAAATAGGAGAAGATTTATGTTGAAACATATACCAAATATTTTAACTGTAATTCGATTTTTATTAATACCATTGATTATATTTTATATTTTTACAGGCAATTATATATTAGCATTTGTGTTTTTCACAATTTCTGGATTAACTGATATCGCAGATGGTTTTATTGCAAGAAAATTTAATTTAATTTCTAATTTTGGAAAGTTAATGGATCCTCTTGCTGATAAATTAACGCAAATTGCTACTCTTGCATCACTTGTATTTACTAATATTATACCAATTTGGATCTTATTAATAGTATTATTAAAAGAATTCATTATGATTTGTGGAGCTTCTTTCCTTTATGGAAAAGATGTTGTAGTATATAGTAAATGGTATGGAAAACTTGCAACTGTAATGTTTTTTATTGCTATTGTAATTTCTCTTTTATTCAAACAATATGAAATTACTGGTATTTGGAGAAATTTAGATTTAGGTTTATTTACTTTAGCTTTAGTATCTACAATTTTTTCTTTAATAATGTATGTAAAAGATTTGTATAAAAAAGGATTTATCGATAAACAAGATTTAAAAAAAGAAGTTACAATAGACAAAAAGGAGAAAAAGGAAAAAACGAAAAAATAAATTTTAAAAGGATTTGCTATTATATATTAGTAAATCCTTTTTTATTTATTCAAAATCCTCTAATAATTGATTTAAATTTTGTTTGCCATTTACCTCTATTCCCTTTTCCATATTAGTTTTATCTGTTTCTGGTAAATATTCTATACTAATTTTAGTATCTTCTATTTTTTCCAAATTTCCATCTTCTAAAACTTTATATATAGAAACTATTCCATTTTCACTTTTAACTAGGTAATGTTCTCCACAAGATCCTTCTTTTTGGTTATATAAAACAATTTCATTGCTTGAAAAGCTTTGAATCATATAGTCTGGATATATTTCTTGTATTTCGTCTTTAGCTAAATTAACTAAGTTTTCTGGTAAATTAGAATACTGTCTTGTTATATGTTGGCAACCTTTAAAATATGTTTTTATTTCAAGTGAACAATTTGGTGATGTTTTTTCTTCTTCAGAATTTGTCACTTTTGTTTCTTGATTCATCATTTCATATTCATCTGTACAATCATCTAAAATTTCTTCTTCTGCAATTTCAGTTTCCTCTTGCATAGTTTCTTGCCTATTTGGCTTTAAGATAGCAAATGCTGTAAATACAGCACTTATAATTACAATTATCGCTATCATTGCTATTATTACTTTATTCATAAGCTTAACTCTCCTTTAATACTCTTTTTTGTAGTATTTACGGTTTTTGTTAAATTTATACAAATTCTATTTGATAAATTTTTTGGTTTTAATATTTTCTTTACTATCTACTTCAATATCTATTTCTCCATCTTCATCAGTTCTAAAAATTTTTGTACCGTAAATTTTCTAATTTTTTTATTGTTTCTTCATTTGGATGTCCAAAATTATTATTTTTTCCAACACCTATTAGAGCAATTTTAGGATTAACTAAATCTAAAAAATCTTTAGCAGAAGATGTTTTTGAACCGTGATGCGCTACTTTTAGAATAGTAGATTTTAAATAATCTGTATTCTTATATTGAGATATAAGTAATTTTTCTGCTTCTTCTTCAATATCACCAGTAAAAAGCATAGTAAAATTTTTATAAAATAATTTACATACTAGTGCATTATTATTTATGGAATTTTCTGAAACTATCTGTGAAGAATTTGGCCACAATACATCAAAATATAATTTTTTTTCAATATGTATTTTACTTCCTTTTTCTACCACATTTACTTTTATCTTTTTTTCTTTCACAATGTTTAAAAATTTCTTATAATTTTCACAATCCTGATATTGCTTACCTATTACTATATTTTTTACACTTAATTCTTCTAAAATAGTCATAATCCCACCTATATGGTCTTGGTCAAAATGACTAATTATTACATAGTCTAAGTAGTTATATCCTTTGTTTAATAAATATGGAATTAAAATTTTTTTACCTACATCAAAGTCTTCTAATAAGCTTCCACCACCATCTATTAATATTGTTTTATTTTGAGGGGTAATAATAAAAGTACAATCTCCTTGTCCAACATCAACAAAATGAATTTTTAAATTTTTTGGTATGAATTGAAAACAAGCTGTTAAGATTAAAAAAATTGTTAAAATTAATAAATATTTTTTCTTTTTTTGATTAAATTTGTATCTAAATAAAGCAATTAAATTTTTTATTCTTTTTTGAGTTGCACTTAAATAATTTGTATGATAAATTTCGTAAATGCACTTTATTATAACTATAAATATTAAATATATAATAATGCTATAAATACTTGGTGTTATAATGTAGAATTTTGAAAATGGTAATCTTCCTATTTTAGAAATGAGACTTAAAACTTCAAGTCCAATTTCTATTGGAAATTTAATTATTTTTATTAGTGGAAAACAAATTAAAGATAAACAAATAAAAATAAAAGATACAACAACAATTGGTCCAATTATTATGCTAACAAGCAAATTAGCTATCAAGAAATAAGTTCCTACTGTATGAAAATAATATATCATTACTGGAAATATCATAATTTGAGCTGAAATAGTAACCGATAAAATTTTCTTTATATTATCAAATAATTTTGATTCTTTTTTTAACTTTATTTGTCTTAATTTTGATAAAACTACTTTTTGAAATAAAATTATTCCGACTGTTCCTAAATAAGAAAGTTGTAATCCAATATCTAAAATTAAAAAAGGATTATAAATTAAAATAAAAAATATCGAAATTGCAATTGCATTCCAAATATCATTTTTCCTATAAAATAGACTTGATGACATTAGTAAAATACCCATTATAGTTGCTCTAAATGTAGAAGCAGAAAAACCTGTAATTAAAATATAAAGTATTAAAAAACTTATTGTTATTATTTTAGTTTTCCTTTTTCCAAGCCATTTTTGAAACAATAATTGTATTCCAATTATTATATAACTAATGTGCATCCCTGATATTGCTAATATATGAGAAATATTAGTTGTTTGAAAATCTTGTTTTATTTCATCTTCAATATCTTGCTTATCTCCTAATAATAATCCTTTTAGTATTGCAGAGTTTTCTTTATTAAAAGATTTATCTATATTTTTTTTTATTTGAAAATTTATTTGATCTGCAAATTGTAAAATAAGTTTTTCTTGACTTTTTGCTTCTATTTGCATTTTATTTACTTTTACTTTTCCAAGTATTTTCAATGTTTTTAAGTATTTGCTTTCATCATATCCGCCATAATTTCTTTGTATAGATGGCTTTTTATATACTCCCCATATTTTTATTTTATCACCATATTCTAAGTCTTTTTCACTTTTTTCTATTTGAATATACATATTAAAATTTTTATTATTTAATACTTTAATTTTATATAAATTGCAATAAGATTTTTCTATTTTTTGACTAATTACAATTCCTTCTATTTTCACATTTTGCCCGTCTTGATAAGAATTTTCATATATACTATTCTGATTTAACACTATGATATTAGATATAATAGAAAAAGATATTAAAATTAAAATTGCTGTTTTATTAACCATTAATTTTAAATATTTTGAATAATGCTTAAATGACAATAATTTAAATTGTTTTTGATTGTTTTTTAAAAAACTTTTATAAATGAAATAAATTGCAATTGTTAGGATATAAAAAGGAACTATACTATTTTTTAAGTATAGTCCCCACAATATACCTATTATATATCCTATTACTGCAATTAAAATTGGTCTTTTTTTCAAATTAAACTTAAAATTTCCTCCTGTTTTTAATTGCTTTTTTATTTTTATAAAACTCTTCTTGCTCCAGCATAATTATTGCTATAGTGACCAGAAGATAATGTACTAATTATTACTCCTGTTCTAGAGTTTGAAGCGTGTATGAATTTTCCTCCACCAATGTATATTCCAACGTGGCTAATTCCTTTATAGAAGAATACTAAATCACCTGGTTGTAAATTACTTTTTGCTACTGCTACACCATTTTTAAATTGTGCTTGTGATGTTCTACTTAAACTAATTCCGTGTAATTTATATACATAAGAAGTAAATCCTGAACAGTCAAATCCACTTGGAGTTGTTCCACCATATACATATTTATATCCAATATATTGTTTTGCTGTTTCTACTACAGTAGATGCCTTTCCTGGTGCTGCTGGTGCAGTACTTGTTGCTACCTTTGCAGTTGTATTTGATGTAGTAGCTGTTGTTGATGTAGTTATTGTTTTATTGTTTGCTTGTCTTGGAGTTGTTTGACTTCTTGATGTTGCTTGTTTTTCAGTTGATAGTAAAGAAGATAAAATATATCCTTCTACTCCATTTACTTTTACCTTGCTCCATCCGTTACTTAATTCTTCTGTTACATTAACTGATGTATTCATTGTTAATGTTGTTACAACTTCTGATGAAGTATTTGATTGTTGTCTTACATTAACACTTGTATTTTTTATATATAAAGTTTTATTTACTGCTTGTGTTTGAGTATTTGTATTGTCTGGTGTTTGTTCAGGTGTTGTTTCTTGTTCAGAAACTTTATTTTCTGCTAGTTTTTCTTTTCTAATCCATCCTTTTGTTGTTTCTGTTTCAATACATACCCAATCATTTATTTCTTCGATTATAGTAACTTCAGCATCTTTTTTAACTTCTATAATGTCAGTTGCATTGATTACTGGCACAATTTTTAGTTTTACATCTTCTGTTACATATCTTTTATTTGATTCTGTATTGGTTTGCTCTGTTGGTGTTGTGTCTTCTTGTTTTGGTTCTTCTTGATTTTCTGGTTCTACTGTTGTTTGATTTTCTTGAGTATTTTGATTTTCTGTTTGGTTTGAAATTTCTTTCACATCTAGTAAATCTTCTCTTATATATCCTGTTATGCCATTTGCTTTTACCTTGTACCAATTTCCTACTTTTTCTATTATTTCTACTTCTTTATCCATAGAAAGTTGCTCTAGTATTTTTGATTCTTCATCTGCTGTTTCCCTAAGGTTTGCTGTTTCAACAGTTATTTTTCCTGTATTTGCAGCAAAACTCATATTTATAAAAAACAAACTGATTAAACTTACGGCTGCCAAGATTACAATGCTTTTTATATTCATTTTACTTTTCATTTTTTTGCTCCTTTTGATAATATATTATATTCTTTGACCAACATATTTAGTATACTCTTTTTTGGAAAATTTGTCAAGTTTTTCATTTTTTTTTTACATTAGGGAAGGTAGGATTTGGGACGTTAAGATTAAGATAAGTCAAAATTTTACTTAACATTTTTGCTAAAATTATTGACAAAAGTGCTATTTTATAATATAATAGTCTACGCTATGGAGTATTAATTTAAAACTTCTCCCCGGTGGTTTTAAATTGAAGCTCTTGTAAACAAATAAAAAAAGAAATAGGAGGGTATTTATTACCATGAATAATACAACATATAGTGCCAAATGCGGAGAGGTTGAAAGCAAATGGTATATCATTGATGCAGCTAACAAGCCACTTGGTAGAGTTGCAACAGAAGCTGCTAAATTATTAAGAGGAAAACATAAGCCAACTTATACACCAAATATTGATACAGGTGATCACGTTATTATATTAAATTGTAAAGACGCTATTTTAACAGGAAATAAATTAAATCAAAAAATGTATAGGCATCATTCAGGTTATATTGGAGGAATGAAAGAAGTTCCTGCCAAAGTAATGCTTGAAAAAAATCCTGAAAAAGCAATGACTTTAGCTATTAAAGGAATGTTACCTCATAACTCTTTAGGAAGAATGCAAATTAAAAAATTAAGAGTCTATGCAGGAAGTGAGCATGAAAATCAAGCACAAAAACCAGAAGTATGGGAGGTAAAATAAAATGGCTAAAAAAGAAAATATTGTTTTTTATGGTACAGGTAGAAGAAAAAGTTCTATTGCTAGAGTAAGATTAGTAGAAGGAACTGGAAAAATAACAATCAACGGAAAAGATATTGAAGAATTTTTCGGATTAGAAACATTAAAAGTTATTGTTAAACAACCGTTAACTGTAACAAATACAACTACAAAATATGATGTAATCTGCACAGTAAAAGGTGGAGGATTTACAGGTCAAGCAGGAGCAATCCGCCACGGATTAGCTAGAGCTTTAAACGAAGCAAACTCTGAATATAGACCAGTTTTAAAATCAAATGGATTTTTAACAAGAGATCCTCGTATGAAAGAAAGAAAGAAATATGGTCTTAAAAAAGCTAGAAAAGCTCCACAATTTAGTAAGAGATAAAA
>CANRFI010000004.1 GCA_947629855.1 uncultured Clostridia bacterium | reverse complement strand
CCGCTTCGGTTTATTCTCTAAAGGATTCTATTGTTTACTTTTCAATGTACTTTTATGTTCCGTTAATTTTCGGAACGAATTTAATTATACGATAATTTTTTATCTTTGTCAACACTTTTTTAAAAAAAATTTTCTTTTTTTAAAAGAAATTTTTGGAATTTCAAAAAAAGCCTATATCAACGATATTTTCAGTTGATTTAGGCTTTTTAATTTTTCATTATTTTATTGTTTTTCTTCTATAGTTAACAATAAGTCACTTGCAAGTCCTGTGCTTTCATCATATTCTATTTTTGCACTGTATTTTTTATCTTTATTGTTTTCTATAAAATTACTTATTGTTGTAAATGCTTCTTCATCTTTATTGAGTTGATCTAATTTTAATTTTATTTCATTAGCAGATACTGGTTCTAATCCTATTAAATTTTCTTTTATGGCATTAATTAAATTCATAACAGCTTTATCGTCTAATTCTTCTCCTTGTAAGATTTCAAATTTAGAATTAAATCTATTTCTTTCTGTTTCAGTAACTCCTGTACCTACTATAACTTGTTCTTCTTTTAGCAACCCTGCTCCTATAAGAACCTTTTTTATATCTTCTTCATTTATAATTGTTTCTTTAATTTGGCTTATCTTTTCAGAAACTGCTGTGTTTACCATATTAGTAATTTCTTTTGTTTGTTCTAGTTCTAATTCACTTAAGTTTACTGAATTATCACTATCAAAAATTATTTCATCATCAAATTCATTAACTATTTGCATATTTTTTTCTATATTCATTTCTACTCGATTTGTATCATCTTCATATTTTGCAGTAATAACTTTTTCACAATTATTTCCATTTATTTTTTCATTTATTAAAATGTTATATTCTGATATTTTATCTTCTGTTTTTGTTTGATAGCTAATATTAATCTGGTTCATTTCTTTTTTTAAATTTAAAGATTTTTCTTCTAATTCATTTTTATATGATATTTTTATATAATTTTCTGAAGCTAAAGTTTCTAAACTAATTTCATATCCAGATCCTTGTATAACATTTTTTATCGTTTTTCCGTCTTGCTCATAAACAATTATTTTACATTCTTCTTGCCCAATATTATTTTGAACAATATCATCAATTAAATATTGAACTTCTGTGACAAATCTAGTTTGTAAATCTGTAATTTCTCCAAAAATAAATTGATATTGATTTAAAAACTTTTGTAAGTTATTAATTTTGTTTAAAATGATTTCATCTTTTTTTAATTCTTCTAATATTTTTATATATATATTATTTAGTTCTTCTTTTGTTAGTGTCATAACATATTCATTTGCATTTATAGATGTACCATTAATTTGTATTGCTTGGTTACTTTGTTTAGAAATTTTTTGGCTTGAAACACTATTGATTATTATATTAGTATATCTTTGGCTAAGATTTTCTTTTTCTTCTTCTGAAAATCTAAATACATCATAAAGATTATAATTAAATTCTATTTTATTTGGTATTTTTGATAATTGTTCATCTGAAAAATTTTCCGTTTCTTTTAATAATTCTTTTAGATTTTCATTATTAGCTAATACGTATTGATTAAACATATCAGCAAATTGTATCCCACATACGTCATCTTCTAATATACATTTTATTTCTGATACTTTTTCTTTGTCTTTTATTAACTGAATATCTTGATAATTATAATTATTTGCAATATCCTTTTGTTCTTCTACTTCTATTTTTAACTGATTTATAGGATTTTGCATATTTTCTAAAGTTGTTCCTATATTTTGAGCATAATTAATTTTTATTTCAGTTTCTGATTGGTATTTACTTTCTTCTACTAAATTACTATAAAGATTGTTAATATTATCAAAATTTTGCTTAAAATATTTTGCAAATAGTACATCACTTGATTTAAACATATCAGTTTTTATATATAGTATTACTAATACTGCTATAATTATTAGTATGCAAACCACAATAGATGAAATAATTAATATCTTTTTTTTCTTTTTTGGCATCATCATATATAACTTCCTCCACATAAATTTATTTTAATTATACATTTTTATTGTTTTTTTATCAATATTTTTATTTCATTTTTTGTTTTACAATTTCATATAGAATAATTCCTGCTGATACAGAAGCATTTAATGAATTTATTTTCCCCTTCATTGGAATTTTTAATAAAAAGTCACAATTATTTTTTATTTTTGGGCCTATACCTTTTCCTTCATTTCCAATTACTATTCCAATTGGTCCAGTCAAGTTATGTTCATAATAATATTCTTTTGCATTAATATCAGTTCCAGCAATCCAAAGTCCTTGTTGTTTTAGTTCTTCTATAGCATCCGATAAGTTATTTACTCTTGCTATTTTCATATGTTGTACTGCTCCTGCAGATACTTTGTTCACAGTGCTATTTACTGCTACAGCTCTTCTTTTAGGTATTATAATTCCATGTACTCCTGCTGTTTCAGCAGTTCTTATAATAGCTCCTAAATTATGAGGATCTTCGATTTCATCTAAAATTAGTACAAATGGCTCTTCGTTTCTGTTTTTTGCTTCTTGTATAATGTCTCGTATTTCACAATATTCAAATGGTGGAACTTGTGCTATTACACCTTGGTAATTTTTATTTTGAGCCATTTCATCCATTTTTCTTTTTTCTTTTTCTATTACCATTACCTTATTTTCTTTTGCTTTCGCAATAATTTTAAAAATTGATCCGTGTTTTTCGCCTTTTGTAATGAATATTTTATTTATATCTTTTCCGCTTTCTAATAATTCTAAAACTGCATTTCTTCCTTCTACTTGATCATTGTAATTTTCTTTTTCTTGCATTTTATATTTTCTCCTTTATTTGATGTATAAAATCAATTAGTGCATTTAGTAAATTTTTAATTTCCTCTATGTTTTTAATATATCTGTATTTACCATTGATTTCTAATTGTATGCATGGTATTTTTGTTGCTTTTGAAACAGTTTTACTTATAGTGTGATTAGAAGCCGCTTTAAATTTAGTATTGATTGTAATATTTTTTATATTATACTTTTTAAAACTACGTTTTAGGTCATCAATCAAAAAATCTTTTCCATATAGGTTTTCTCCATTTCCTGTTCCAAGTTCAATGTCAAATTCATTTTCATAGCTTGCCCCGTGTAAGTCTAGCAATAATTCTATATTATTTTGTTTTATTAATTCTATTATTGCTTCTTTATATGGGTTGTTTTCTATATCATAGTTTGCATCATCTTGATTATTATATGTTTTATAGATAGCATAACATTCTATTTTATTTGCTATGTATTGTGCAATTGCACCTGTTTCTCCTTCTTTTCCTTTTATTTTACCATTCCTTGTTTGTGTTACACAATGTGGTGCTGAAATAATAATTGGTAATTTACCTTTTATTATTTCAAAGGATTTTTCTTTATTTTGCATTGCCTTTTTGCCTTGTTCTAAAATTTGATTATTATAAAAATTTATTTTTTCTAATAATTCTTCCAAATAATTTCCCCCTTATTCATCATCTAATTTTAAAACAGATAAAAATGCTTCTTGTGGTATTTCTACATTTCCAATTTCACGCATTTTCTTTTTACCTCTTTTTTGTTTTTCAAGTAATTTTTTCTTTCTAGTAATATCTCCTCCATAACATTTTGCAAGTACATCTTTTCTCATAGCAGATATTGTTTCTCTTGCAATAATTTGTCCTCCGTACTGCTGCTTGTATCGGTATTTTAAATAATTTTCTTGGAATAACTGTTTTTAATTTTTCTACCATTTTTTTGCCTCTATTATATGCATTATCTTTATGAACAATAAAGCTTAAAGCATCTACTCTTTCTCCATTAATATAGATATCTAATTTTACTAAATTTGCTTTTCTGTATTCTTTAAATTCATAGTCAAGTGATGCATATCCTTTTGTTTTGGATTTTAAATTATCAAAAAAATCATAAATTATTTCATTTAATGGCATTTCATAAACAAGTGTTACTCTGGTTTCATCTAGGTACTTCATATCTATGTAAATACCTCTTCTGTTTTGGCACAATTCCATTATATTTCCTACATATTCTTTTGGTGTTAATATGTTTGCTGTAACAAATGGCTCTTCCATATAAGATATTTCTTGTGAAGGTGGTAGTTCTTCTGGATTATATAATTCTACCACTTCTCCATTTGTTTTATAAACTTTATAAATAACAGATGGTGCTGTTGTAATTAAGCCTAAATCGAATTCCCTATCTAGCCTTTCTTCTATTATTTCTAAGTGTAACAATCCTAAAAATCCACATCTAAATCCAAATCCTAATGCTACTGAAGATTCTGCTTCATATTCTAACGCTGCATCATTTAGTTTTAATTTTTCTAAAGCCTCTTTTAACGCTTCATATTCGCTACCATCAATTGGATATAGTCCACAATAAACCATTGGTGTAACCTCTTTATATCCTTTTAGAGGCTTGTCCGCTGGATTATTTTTTAATGTAATAGTATCTCCTACATTAATGTCTGATAAATTTTTAATACTTGCTGCAATATATCCGGACTTCTCCTGCTTCAATTTTTTCTGTTTGCATATATGAACCTGGTAAAAAATACCCAACTTCTGTTACTGTAAAAGATTTCTTAGCTGCCATTAAGTAAATTTCATCTCCTACTTTTACAGTTCCATCTACCACTCTTACATATGCTACTGCTCCTTTATAATTGTCATAATAAGAATCAAATATTAAACATTTTGCTTTTTCGTTTTTATCTCCTTTTGGTGCTGGTAAATCTGTAACAATTCTTTCTAATACTTGTTCTACATTTAATCCTGATTTTGCTGAAATGCATGGTGCATCTTCTGCTGGTATTCCGAATAATATCCTCTATTTCTTTTTTTACTTCTTCTATACGTGCATTTGGTAAATCTATTTTATTTAATACAGGTAAAATTTCTAGATTATTATCAATTGCTAAATATACATTAGCAAGTGTTTGTGCTTCTACACCTTGGCTGCTATCTACAACTAAAATAGCACCATCACATGCTGCTAAACTTCTTGATACTTCATAATTAAAATCAACATGTCCTGGTGTGTCGATTAAGTTAAAAGTATATTCTTCACCATTTTTTGCTTTATATATCATTCTAACTGCTTGTGATTTAATTGTAATTCCTCTTTCTTTTTCTATTTCCATATTATCTAGAACTTGGTTTTCCATTTCTCTTTTAGATAATACTCCTGTCATTTCAATTAATCTATCTGCTAATGTTGATTTTCCGTGGTCAATATGTGCAATTATACTAAAATTTCTGATTTTGTCTCGTTCCATAGTTCCTCCACATTATTTTTTATATTTGCTATTTTAACATACAAATAGAAAAATCTCAATAGATTAATTATAGTTTTCTAAACCATTACATAAATTATATACTTTTTTATATCCTAATTTCTTTAATATTTTCTGTGCTTTTTCACTTCTATGACCACTACTACAATAAACAATAATTGTTTGAAATTTGTCTTCTAGAATTTCTTGATGTCTTTTTTTTATATCATAGACTGGTAATGAAATAGCATTTTTTAAATGCCCCTCCTTAAATTCTTGAATACTTCTTACATCCAATAGTATACTGCCTTTTTTTACCATTCCTTCTAACTGTTCTTGATTAATTTCTGTTTCACAATAGCATCTATTTTTGTTTAAAACTTCTTTTAATTTATATAGCATTTTTTTCACCTATTTTATTATATGCAATCAATTTTTTTCTGTTTATAACAAGTTATCCACAATATAATTTTTGCTTTTGAACCAATATTGTATTTTACAAAATTGTTACAGTTTTATTTCAGTGTATTGATAAATTTTTGTTTGTTTTTGTTTTAAATTAGATTTTTTGGGTATTTTTCTCCTTTTTAGGTTGTTTTGTTACAGTAATATTTCAATTGTGTTACAATTATGTATTCTTTTTAGTTTTATGTATACATTATTTTTCTTCTTTTTTTACATTTTATTTTTATTTTTAAATGTGGATACTGTGGATAACTCTGTGAATAACTAAAATTAGACGCTTTCATTATTGTAATTGTTCACATTTTGTTCGGGTTACAATAATATTTTTACTTCTGTTTTATTTTCAATACTTTTTATGTGTACTAAATTTATATAATTTTTTCAAAAACAAAAAACAGCCAAATCACTTTATTTTTAAGCTATTTGACTGTTTTTTATTTTTTATCGCAATAACATAATTATTTTACTTTGATATAAAATACCAAACTATTCCTATTATTTCTAAAATTGTAATAAATGGCAATCCAATCACAAAATTAAGCTTTTGCGTTTTATGCCTAAAAGTATACATTCCTGCTATAGTTCCTATTCCTCCTCCTAATGCTGTAATAATAAATAATGTTTTTTCTGATATTCTCCACTTTCCTTTTTTAGCCTTATACTTATCTAACCACATAATAAAAAATCCAAAAAGATTAATAATCAATAAATAAATTAATATATTTTGTGTTGAAAATAATTGGTCTAAATTAATAGTATTTTGGTTAAACATATTGTTATTTCCTCCTTCTATTTGCTCCAATATTTAGCATAATTATTGGCTTATGCAAATAGACTCATTTGATTGCTTTGACTCATTCCTTTTAAACAGTCAAATTTCTTTAATAAATCTATTACTGAATTTCCTACTTTGGAACGTATTTTTAAGTCATCAATAGACATAAATTTTCCGTTCTAGTCTTGCTTTTTCAATTCCTTCTGCCGCTACTGTTCCAAGTCCTGGTATACTATTTAATGGTGGTCTAATTCCTTCTTCCTCTACCAAAAATTTTGTTGCATGTGATTTGTATAAGTCAATTGGCAAAAATTTGAAACCTCTTTCATACATTTCTAATACTAACTCTAGAATAGAATACATATTTTTTTCTTTTGCTGTTGCATTATTTCCTGCTAAGTCTATTTCTTTCATCTTATTTTTTACTTTTTCTTTTCCAAATATCATATATTCACTGTCAAATTCATCTGCCCTTATAGAAAAATATGCTGCATAATATGCTAATGGTTCGTGTACTTTAAACCATGCTATACGAAATGCGTTTGTTACATATGCTGCAGCGTGTGCTTTTGGAAACATATATTTTATTTTTTCACAGGATTTAATATACCAATCTGGTACATTGTATTCTTTCATTAAATTTGCATATTCTTTCCATTTTTCTGGATCTTTAGTTGCTTTTCCTTTACGCACTACTTCCATAATTTTAAATGCTAAGTCAGGTGGAAGTCCTTGTTTAATTAAATATATCATGATGTCGTCACGACAACATATTGCATCTTGCAGGGTTACTGTTCCTTCTTCAATTAATTGTTGAGTATTTCCTATCCATACATCTGTACCATGTGATAAACCAGAAATTCTAATTAATTCATCAAATGTTGTTGGTCTTGTGTCTAATAACATTCCGCCTTACGAATTTTGTACCAAATTCAGGTACTCCATAGCTTCCAACTTCTGAATGTATTTGCTCTGGGGTAATTCCTAATGCTTTTGTTGAACTGAATATTGACATTGTTTCTTTATCATCTAATGGTACTTGACGTGGATCTTTTCCTGTTATATCTTGCAACATTCTTATCATTGTAGGATCATCATGTCCTAGAATATCTAATTTTAATAAGTTTTGATCTATTGAGTGGTAATCAAAATGAGTGGTTATAATATCTGAATTTGGATCATCTGCTGGATGTTGTACTGGACAAAATTCATATATTTCTCTCCCTCTTGGCACTACAATAATTCCTCCTGGATGTTGTCCAGTAGTTCTTTTAATTCCTGTACAGCCTATTGCTAATCTTTTTGCTTCTGCCTTATTAATTGGAATATGTCTTTCTTCAAAATATTTTTTTACATATCCATATGCTGTTTTATCTGCGATTGTACCAATAGTTCCAGCTTTAAAAGTCGTTCCTTTTCCAAATATAACTTCTGTGTAACGGTGTGCTTTTGCTTGATATTCCCCTGAAAAATTTAAGTCTATATCTGGCTCCTTATCACCATTAAATCCTAAGAATGTTTCAAATGGTATGTCCATTCCATCTTTGTCTAGTTCATGACCACATTTTGGACATTTTTTATCTGGTAAATCAAATCCATTTTTATAACCATAATCTGTAAAATCAGAATATTTACAGTTTGGACATCTATAATGTGGTGGCAATGAGTTTACTTCTGTAATTCCTGCCATATATGCTGCTAAAGATGAACCAACTGAACCTCTTGACCCTACTATATATCCATCTTCATTTGATTTCCATACTAATTTTTGCGCTATTATATACATAACTGAAAATCCATTTTTAATAATAGATTCTAGTTCTTTGTCTAATCTTGTTTGCACAATTTCTGGTAGTGGGTCTCCATATAATTCATGTGCTTTGCTGTACGAAATCTCTCTTATAGTATTTTCACAACCAGGTATATGTGGTGGACATTTTTCCTTAGAAATTGGGCTGATTTGTTCACACATATCTGCAATTAAATTAGTATTTGTTACTACTACTTCATAGGCTTTTTCTTTACCTAAATAACTAAATTCTTCTAACATTTCTTCTGTTGTTCGTAAATAAAGTGGTGCTTGATTATCTGCGTCTTCATACCCTTGTCCTGCTTCTAAAATACGCCTGTAAATTTCATCTTGTGGATCCATAAAGTGAACATCTCCAGTAGCTACAACTGGTTTATTTAATTTTTCTCCTAATTCTACAATTTGGCGATTAATATCACGAAGTGCTTCATCATCTCTTACAATTTCTCTTCTTACTAAAAATTCATTATTCCCTATTGGCTGAATTTCTAGATAATCATAATCATTTGCAATTGCTTCTATCTCTTCTTCAGTTTTTCCTAGCTCAATTGCTTGATATAATTCTCCTGCTTCACACGCACTTCCTATCATTAATCCTTCAGAATATTTCTTATATAGACTTTTTAAAATTCTAGGTTTTCTATAAAAATAGTCTAAATGAGATAGTGATACTAATCTATATAAATTCTTTAATCCGGACATAATTTTGGGCTAATATAATTGCATGATAAGTTGGAAGTTTTTTATATTCTTCTTTTTTTGCTTCTTCATCTCTACTTACTTCATCTATATTATTTACAGTTTTTGCACCACGTTTCTTTAATTGGTCTATCATTATATTAAATACTTTTACTGTAGTGTCTACATCATCTAAGGCACGGTGTGCTACTTCTACTTTGATACCTAAATTTTCTGCAATTTTTCCTAATTGGTATTTTTTATAATTCGGGAATAAATCTTTTGCTAAACTTAATGTATCTAAATAAGTATATTCAAAATCATATCCTAGGTTTTTAGCATTTTGCTTTAAAAAACCAATATCAAATGATGCATTATGTGCAACTAACACACTATTTTTGATGAATTCTAAAATTTTTGGGAAAACTTCTTGAATTGTTGGTGCATTTTTTACCATATCATCTGTTATATTTGTAACTTCTGTTACTCTAGCTGGTATATGTTTTTGAGGATTTACAAATGTAGAAAATTTATCTATTATCTCTCCTTTTTTTATCTTCATTATTCCTACTTCTGTAATCTTTTCATTAGTTGCTGAAAATCCTGTTGTTTCTAAATCTAATACACAATATGTAGTATCAATGTCTTGTCCTTTTCCATTTGTTACAATAGGTGTTTTATCTGGTGCTAAATATGCTTCAACACCATAGATAACTTTCATATCTTTATTGTCATATCCAAGTAATTTATGTGCTTCTGGAAAGGCTTGAACTACTCCGTGATCAGTTATTGCAATTGATTTCATTCCCCATTGCATTGCTCTTTTTATTAAATCCTTTGCAGAAGTAATTCCATCCATTTGACTCATTTGTGTATGCATATGTAGTTCTACTCTTTTTACTTCACTATTATCTTGTCTTATTTCTTTTTTAAAACCTTCTGTTTCTATAACTGTATTTACTAAAACAGTTAATTCATTTGAATATGTATCCATTTGTATGTTTCCAGAAACTTTAATTCCTTTTGAATTTTGAATTCTTTTCATTTTATTTTTAGCAGAATCTTTTTCTAAAAATGCTTTGCAAGTAATTGTGCTTGTTCCATCATATAAATCAAAACTAAATAGTATTTTATCACCTTTAATTGGTTTTTCTTCTGTATATATTACTTCTCCTTGTAGAGCAATTTTTCCGTCATCTATTCCTAAATCACTTATTTTTGCTAATGTATCTGAAATATTTGGATTCTTTCCAAGTATTAGTGGTGTATTTTCCATTTCTTCTTCTGTTGGTAAGTTTGGAATATCTGCATCTGTATGTATAATTATATTAGAAATAACAGTAACATCACCTGCATATGTATCTAATCCTACTTTTCCAATTGTTTTGATAATTTGAGCTTCTTCTATTTTTTTAACTACTTCTTTTCCTTCTTCATAATTTTTTGAAAAAGATTTACAAGTAATTACTCCTGTTCCATCATATAATTCAAATATAATCATTCCTTTGCCTGATTTTGTTTCTTTGACTTGAGTACTTACGATTCTTCCTTCTAAGGTTACTCTTCCATCATTTGCTGTTAAGTCTTTTATTTGAATATGCTTCTCTTTTGCTTTTGATGGTTTGCCTAAAATATACTCTTGTTTTTCTCCGTGTTGTTTCTATTGCAATTGTTTCTTCTTCATTTGTTATTTCTTGTATATGTTCTTCATTAATATGTGCTAATACTTTTTCTTCTTCTGCTTTAATATTTTGATTTATTTCTTCTACATCTTCTTTAGAGATTTTTTCAATAATATCAATATTATATTCTTCGTCAAATAAGTTTTTTATAGTTTTTTGTAATTCTTTGTCTACTTTTTTTGCTTTTAGAAATTCTGCCCCTTTTATATGTAACTCTATTTTTAGCTTTTTATCTTCTACTTTTACATTACTTTTTAAAAGTAACATCGGTGTAGCTAATGGAGATTTATGAGACATATAGCTAATTATATTTTTCCATTCTTCTTGAATTGACTTTTTTTCTACTTTTTCATAATAGTTCATTTTAATGTCTATATGGTCAAATTTAAATCTTTCTTTTAGGAAATTTTCAAAATTCCATATATCTTTAATTTCTATATATTCATCAAAAAACAAAACTACTTGCAAAGTGTTTGTTTTTTTTGATACATTAAAACTTTCTACTTGTGCATATTTTAGATTTGAACCAGTTTTATAATCACTAAATATTTCTTCTATTTTCTTTAATTTTTCTTGCATATTTTTCTCTCCTTTTGTTGTTTCAAATTGTATCACATTTTAATTAATTATAAAAGCGAACAAAGAATTTTTTTCTTTTTGTAACACATTTTTTTTAATCTCATATTATATACCATACAAATGATACTTAATTCTTTATGGAAGGGGGTCTAGACTATGCCAGAAAATAGAGGATGTGGATTCGGATTTGGTGATGATTGTTGCTGGATTATAATCCTTATATTATTAATCTGTTGTTGTTGTGGTGGTAACAGAGGAGGTTGTTGCTAATCCATAACTAAATTTATAATACAAATAAAACAGCATATTTATATGCTGTTTTATTTGTATTATATTCCACAATCTTTTCTGATTTCATCTATTTGCTCGTTTATTTCTTCTAAATTGATTCCTTGTTCTTCAAATTCATCAGAAATTTCGTATTTTTGTTTTATATTTATAATCCTTTTTACACTTTTATTTATTCTATTTTCCTTTAATTTTCCCTGTCTTACTAAATCATAAATTTCATTTATGATTTGCTCTTGTTTATCTGGACTAATTCTAAATAAAATTACATCATTTCCTGCTTCAAAAGCTTTTTTAACTGCTTTTTGTGTACCATAGAAAAATTTAATAGCTTTCATTTTTAAATCATCTGTTATTATTAGTCCTCTATAATGATATTTTTTTCTTAAATATTTTGTAATGAATTTTCTTGATAAAGATGCTGGCAATTCTCTTGTTTCACTTTTTACTATCAAATGTCCCATTAAAATACTGTCTGCACCATTTTTTATTGCTTGTTCAAATGGATACATATCTTCTTTTTCTAATTGCTCCATTTTCATTTTAATTTTAGGTAAAAAGAAATGCGAATCTTGATTTACTGCTCCATGCCCTGGAAAATGTTTTATTACAGAGATAATTCCTTGTTTTTGTAACTCTTTCATAAATTCTATTCCATATTTTGCTACTTCTTCTTTTTCTTCCCCATAGCTCCTATCTCCGAATTGCATGTTTGTCTGGAAATCTTTTTAAGTCTAATACTGGTGCAAAATTTAAATTATATCCAGACTGTTTTAATAATTTTCCAATTATTTGAGCTGATTTTTTTACTCCTTCTACTCCTAATTTTTTTGCAATTAAATTTGCTGATGGCAAATTTAAAATTTCTTTGGGCATACGATTGACTCTTCCACCTTCTTGGTCTATTGCAATAAATAATGGAATTCTGTTTGTTTTATTTATATCTTTTAATTGTTTTATCATTGTTATCATTTGATTATAGTCATCAAAATTTTTTCTGTATAAAATAAATCCACCTATTTTATAAATTTGTATCATATTTTTAATTTCTTTTGTTATACGATTTGAGTCAATCCCAAGTATTAGCATTTGCCCTATTTTTTCTTGTATTGACAGTTCTTTTACTTCCATTATTCCCTCTTTATTCTTTGAATCTTTTTCCTTTACTATGTCTTTTTTTTGTTTCTTCTACATAATAATCATCATCAATATTTTTTTCGTAATTCTCGTCTTTATTTAAGAAATTATCTAAATATTTTTCCTTTAATTCTTGCTTTGGCATTTCTTCAAAATTTTCGTCTTCTTCAACTACTTGCTTTTGATCTATAGATTTCTTTTGCCCTATTAAAGCTTTTGGTAATTCTTCGTCATATTCTTCTTTTTCTTCATTTTCTTCATCTTCTTCGTCTTCATCATCATATAAAGAAACTACTTCTTCATCATTTAAGAATTCTTCATTCCTTTTACGTTTTATTATCATAAATATAATAACACCTATAATTACTATTGCTCCAATGATTGCTCCTATTAAAATTATAGTTTGTCTTTTTTCATTTTCTTGTTCTTCTTTTTCTCTTGCTATTGCTTCTTCATCAACTAAACTTTTATTTACTATTATTTGATACGTAGCAACATTTGTACCATCACTTTTTGATACTAATATTGTAATAGTATTTTCTCCTTCTTGTAATTCCTCGTTTCCTGTTATTTCTATAATATAATCTTTGTTTGTTGCCTCTGCTACAATTTCTAATTGTGTATTTTCGCCAATGTATTTAGTTTTATATTCGTATACATTTGTTTGAAACATTGGTGATAAGCTTAAACCGTTAATTGATAATTCTTTTAATCCTTCATTACTATCTGTCTTTGCTTGTGTTGCATCCTCACCTCTAGTAACATTAATTATAAATGTTTTTGTTGTTCCATCTTCTGCTGTGATAACTACTTCTAATGCATTTTTACCAATTTGTAGATTTCTTGTACCAGTTCCTTTTATAGTTGCTTTTTTATCTTGTAAAATTGCAAAAATTTCTATGCTTTCTACTTCTTCTGGTACTTTTGCTTCATAAGAAAGAGTATCATTATTAAATCCTGTAAAATCATATTGACCAGGTTTTATACCTAAAGTTGTTAAATTAGCATTACTAGATTTTGCTGCAGTTGTACTTTTTGTATTATTATTGTTTGAACTTCCTCCAGAAGAAGTTGTACTAGATGTTGTTCCTGTAGGAGTTGTTGTTCCTCCTGTTGTACTTGTATTATTGGTACTTGGTGTAGGAGTAGAATTAGTAGATTGAGTACTTGTGTTTTGCACTGTTCCTCCCGTAGTACCATTTTCTTGTGTTTTATTTTCTTCTTTACCTTGAGTAGTTGTATTGTCTGTTACATTGCTATTTTCATTAACTGCATAATTTCTTATTTGAAATAAAAATAACATACTTATCATTAATAATATGATTATAATTACATTGTTTAATTTTTTCATTTTTTTCCTCCAAATCTTTTGTTTTTTACATTTTATCATTTGCTATTTTTTTAGTCAATAAAATCCTTTTATTTTTATTCATTTTGTGATAAAATATAGTCGAATAAAAAAAGGAGACTGATTAAATATGGAATTACTTTCCCCTGTTGGTAATTTTGAATGTTTAAAAGCTGCTGTTCAAAATGGTGCTGATAGCGTTTATTTCGGCTCCAATCTTTTTAGTGCAAGAGCTTTTGCAGACAACTTTGATTTAGATAATTTAAAAAAATGTATACATTATGCTAAAATTCGTGGTGTAAAAACTCATCTAACTTTAAATACTTTAATTAAAGATAATGAATTTCAAAAAGCAATTACTTTAGCAAAGGAAGCTTATCAATATGGAATTGATGCAATTATAGTTCAAGATCTAGGATTAGCAACTAATTTAATTGAGATGTTTCCAGATTTACCTATCCACGCTAGTACTCAAATGACAGTACATAGTTTAAATGGTGCTTTAGAAATGGAAAAACTTGGTTTTAAGAGAGTAGTTTTAGCTAGAGAACTTTCTATTGATGAAATTGACTATATTTGTAAGAATACAAATTTGGAAATAGAATGTTTTGCCCATGGTGCTCTTTGTATTTCTTATTCTGGACAATGCCTATTTTCTAGTATGTTAGGGCGGTCGTTCTGGAAATCGTGGTAAATGTGCTGGTCCTTGTAGACTTCCTTATGAATTACTAGAAAATGATAAAAAAATT
The DNA here is from genome assembly GCA_947629855.1 of uncultured Clostridia bacterium. The sequence goes on along the minus strand of CANRFI010000004.1, from coordinate 40,300 downwards.
AATTCTGGATATTTGCTAAGTACACGAGATTTATGCAGTTTAGACTATATTCCTGCATTTATAAAAGCAGGTGTTAAAGCTTTAAAAATAGAAGGCAGAATGAAATCTCCAGAATATGTAGCAACAGTAACTAGAATTTACAAAAAATATATTGACTTAGCTTTGTCTAAAAATCCATATATTGTTGATAAAAAAGATCGTAAAGACTTACTTCAAGTATTTAATAGAGGTATGTCATCACAAGGTCATTTAGATAATGAACCGAATCGAAATCTCGTTTTTAAAGATAAACCAAATAATATGGGATTATTACTTGGAAAGGTTCAAAATTATAATAAAAATAAGGGATATGTTACTTTAAAGCTAAAAGAGCCTATTCAAATCGGTGATACAATTTCTTTCGAAAATGAGACAGGAAGTTACACTATCTCTGAATTAATGGAAAACGGCAAAAATATTACTGAAACAAAAATTGGTCAAACAGTAACTATTGGTAGGATGAAGGGAAATATCTCTTTTAATAATAAAATTTATAAAATGACTTCTAAACATTTATCTTTAATGGCTAAATCTAGTTATCAAAAAGAAAATAGAAAAATTCCTTTAAATTGTGAAGTTACAATTCAAAGAGGAAAACCTATATCTATTTATATTACACCTTCTAATTCTATAAAACTATATAAAGATTTAACTATTAAATATGAACTAAATGAATTTCCACTTGAAGCTAAAAATAAGCCTCTAGATAAGGAAACCATTTTAAGGCAACTAAATAAAACATCTGATACTCCATATGAATTTAAAAATATAAAAGTAAATCTAGATGACAATATATTTATTCCTAAATTAAGTTCTTTAAACGAATTACGAAGAAAATCTTTAGAACAAGTTGAACAATATGCTATTTTGGAATGTTTGCGATTTGATCCAAAAATGCAGTCATCTTCTATTGATGACAAAGATAAAGTTTTGTCTGATATGCGAAATGTAATAAAAAATAATGTTGATTTAGATAAAATAAAAGATATAAAAATTTCTATTTTGCTTAATTATTTAGATGTGAATTTTGATTATTCAAATTTGACTAGTGATATTGATAATATTTATATTCCTTTGAAATTTTTTACAAGTAAAAAATATGAAGCTATATTAGAAATGTTAAGTAAAAAATTTAATTTATATATTTATATGCCAACTATTGTGAAAGGAAATTATAAAAATTTATTTTATGCACATAGTGAAAAATCTGTTAAAAAATATGATATAAGAGGATTTGTTATTTCTAACATTTGCAATATTAGACTTTTAAATGAATTATTTACAGATTTAGATAAATATTTTAAAATTGTAACAAATTATACTTTTAATGTATTTAACTTGCAAACTGTTTTAGCTTTAAAAAATTTAGGTATTAGCAGATTTACAATATCACCTGAATTAGATAGAAATACTATTAATAGCTTATGTGATTATAATTATCTTCAAAAAGAATTAATAGTTTATGGAAGGACTCCTTTATTAAATATGAATTATTGCTTACTACGGAGAAACTGATAAATGTTATCCTGATTGTAAAGCAAGATGTCAAAGTAACAATCTTTATTATTTAAAAGATAGATTAAATATGAAATTTCCAATTATGCCAGATAATATTCAAACAGTAACTACTTTATTTAATAGTAAAATTTCTTCTATTTCTCCAAAAGATTTTTCAATTGATTATGCTAGAATTGATATTTTAGATGAAACAATTTCAAAAATTAACGAGATTGTTCAAACAGTTAAAAATCGGTAAGAGATTAGAAGGCAAAGAATATACAAATGGAAATTTAAATAGAGAAATATAAAAAGTTGATATGCTTTAATATATCAACTTTTTATATTTCTATTCATACCATTCTAATTCCCAATCTGCAAGTATTACTGTATCTCCTTCTTTTATTCCCATTTCTTTTAGTTTTTCGTCTATTCCCATATTTTTTAAGCTTTTTTGTAAGTAATACATAGATTCATTATCTTCTATGTTAACTCTTCCCATTAATCTTTCTACTGCCTTTCCAGATACAATAAATACTCCATCTTCTTGCTTAATTGTCCAATCATTTTCCTTTTCTTCTAATGTATATACTACTCTTTCTTCAGCTTCGACTAATTCCTCTTTTGGTAATTCTTTTAAGGTTTCTGTAATAAAGTCAATTAATTCTTCTACACCTTGTCCAGTAATAGCAGATATTTTAAACAATTTTAAGTTTTCTTTTTTTGCTAATTCTTCTACTTGTTTTACTATTTCCTCATTTCCGACAAACATCTACTTTATTTGCTACTATTATTTGTTTTCTTGCGCATAACTTTTCACTATATTTTTTTAATTCTTGATTAATTGTATAAAAATCTTCTACTGGATTTCTTCCTTCACTTGCTGATACATCTAAAAAGTGCAATAATAATCTTGTTCTTTCTATATGTCTTAAGAACTGAATTCCAAGTCCAACACCACTACTTGCTCCTTCTATTATTCCAGGAATATCCGCAATAACAAATCCATCTCCATATTTGGTTTTCACTACTCCTAAATTAGGTTCTAATGTTGTAAAATGATAATTTGCAATTTTAGGTTTTGCATCTGTTACTGCTTTTAAAAATGTTGATTTTCCTACATTAGGAAAACCTAATAGTCCAACATCTGCTAATAATTTAAGTTCTAATATAATTTCTCTTTCTTCACCTTTTTCTCCATCTTCAGAAAATCTTGGTGCTTGTCTTGTAGAGGTTTTAAAATGTGAGTTTCCTCTTCCTCCTCTTCCACCTTTTAAAATTAATTCAGTTTGATTTGGATTGGATAAGTCAGCAACTACTTTTCCTGTTTCTGCATCTTTTATAACTGTTCCAATTGGTACTTTAATATACAAGTCCTCTCCATATTTTCCATTACAATGACTTCCACTTCCATTTTCTCCATTTTGTGCTTTGAATTTTCTGTTATATCTAAAATCAATTAATGTATTTTTATCTTTGTCTACTTGAAAATAGATGTTTCCACCATTTCCACCGATCTCCTCCATCTGGTCCGTCCGAGCTGCTACATATTTTTCTCTACGAAAAGATACGGCCCCATTTCCACCGTCTCCTGATTTAATTATTATTTTTGTATAGTCTACAAACATATACTCTCCTTTTTAGGTATTTTTTGTTCTACAATTAAAAATACCTTATTCAAAATAATCTAACTGCATAGCTTTTTTTACTTTTTTCATAGTTTCTTTTGCTGTCTTTCTTGCTTTTTCAGTTCCTTCCATTAAAATTTTATCTACTTCTTCTGGATGAGCCTCATAATATGCCCTTTTCTCTCTTATTGGTCTTAATTCTTCTATTATATTTTGTGCTAATTGCTTTTTACAAGCTACACAGCCACGTTTTCCTGCTTTACATTCTTCACATACTACTTTTGTTTCTTCTTTTGTACTAAATAAATTATGATAATATGCTACCATACATATATCAGGATTTCCTAAGTCATCCTTTTTTATACGATTTGGATCAGTAACTGCACTCATAACTTTTTTTGTAATTTCTTCTTCACTATCTGATAAGTAAATTGCATTTCCTAAAGATTTGCCCATTTTTTCGTTTCCATCTAATCCTTTTATCCTTTTTTCAGATGATAGTACCGCGTTTGGCTCTATTAATACTTCTCCATATATACTATTAAATTTTCTTACTATTTCTCTACATTGTTCGATTAATGGTAATTGGTCTTCACCTACTGGAACTAATTCACCTTCAAATGCTGTTATATCTGCTGCTTGATTTACTGGATATCCTAAAAATCCATATGTTACACTTTCTCCAAATAAGTCTCTTTTTTGTGCTATTTCTGTCTTTACAGTTGGATTTCTTTCTAGTCTTGCAATTGTTACTAAGTTAGAATAAAATACTGTTAATTCTGCTGTTTCTGGAACCATTGATTGAATATAAATTGTTGTTTTTTTTGGATCTATTCCGACAAGATAAATAGTCAATTGCTACTTCCCTTACATTTTTTCTTACTTTTTCTGGATGATTAAAATTATCTGTTAATGCTTGCACATCTGCAATTAATATATAAGAATCATATTCATTACTTTCTTGTAATTCTAATCTCTTTTTTAGGGATCCAAAATAATGTCCTATATGTAGCCTTCCGAGTTGGTCTATCCCCTGTCAATATTCTTTTTTTCTTCATATTTTTCTCTCCTTTTGCTTTAAGAGTTTTTATGCTTTTATTATATTATATTGTACTATATTCTATTCAATATTGATTTTCTTTTCAATAATATATTCTGGTCTATTTTTTGCTTCATCATATATTCTCGCAATATATTCAGCAATAATCCAAATAGAAACTAATTGTACTCCACTAAATAAAGTAATTGCAACCATAATAGATGTCCATCCTGCTGTTAAATTGTTTAAATTAAATATATATGAAACTATAGAGTATATTAAAATTAAAATTGAAAGTAAAATAGTAAAAATACCTAGTCCTCCTACTAGTTTTAGTGGTTTTGTAGAAAATCCCATTATACCATCAGAAGCTAATTTTAACATCTTTTTTAAAGGATATTTAGTTTTTCCAGCATATCTTTCTTTTCTTTCATATTCATAAGCTACTTGTTTAAATCCAACCCAACTAAATAACCCTCTTAAAAATTTATTATGTTCTGGCATTGCATTTACAACATCTATTACTTTTCTGTCTACTAATCTAAAGTCTCCAGTATCTTTTGGAATTTCAACATCTGATAATGCATTTAATGTTTTATAAAACATTTTTGCTGTTAATAATTTAAATGCTGATTCACCTTTTCTAGTTTTTCTTTTTCCGTATATTACTTCATTTCCTTCTTCCCAATATTTTATCATATCTGGTATTAATTCTGGTGGGTCTTGAAGATCTGCATCAATAATTACTATTGCATCTCCAGTAACATATTTTATTCCAGCAGTTACTGCTGCTTGGTGCCCAAAATTTCTTGAAAATGAAATAATTTTTACATTTTTATCATTATTTGCAATTTCTTCTATGATTTCTAAAGTTTTATCTTTACTTCCATCATTTACAAAGATAATTTCATATTCATAATTTTGCATTTTTTTCAAATTTTCTACCAACCTATCATAGCATTCTTTTGCTACTTCTTCTTCATAATACATTGGTACAACTACAGATATTTTTTTCATTTACTTCACACACTTTCTTGTTTAGGTTTTTTTTTGAAAATAAAAAATTTGCTAAATATATAATTTACTATAACTACCATAACTTGGGTTACAATTTTTGCTATTAAATCGTTTATATTAAACACTTTTACCATTAATGCAAAGGTTCCTACATCACATAAAATTCCTGAAACTATTCTTGCTAGAAAAAATGATCCCATTTCTAATAAGAATGCTTTTATTGTTTTTGTCTCACTTTCAAATACAAATATTTTATTTGTGACATAAGCAAATAAAACTGCACAGAACCAAGACATGCCACTACTAATTACTTCATCTATTCTAATTACTCTTGCAAATATGAAATAAGATACAAAACTTACAATTGTGGATAGTACTCCAAATATTAGATAATTTGCTACTTCCTTATATTGCAGATATAAGCCAATTATTGTTTTAAAATTTAAATTTTTTAAGTTTATTTCTTTTAATTTAACTCTCTCAATTTTTTGTTTTTCCATTTCACTCTTCCTTACATATCATTATACACTTCGCCTATTGGTCTTTCTTCATTTATTCTCTTTATAGTTGCTGCAAATAATGGTGCTATTGACAATTCTGTTATTTTATCAATTCTCTTTTCTGGCGTAAGTGGAACAGTATTTGTTACTACCAATTCTTTTATTGCAGAATTTTTTATTCTTTCAATTGCTGGTCCTGATAAAACTCCATGAGTACATCCTGCATAAATATTTTTTGCACCAAATCTTTCTAATACTTTAACTGTTTCTATCATAGAACCTGCTGTATCTATTTCATCATCAAATATTATTGCATTTTTATTTGTTACATCTCCTATAATTGTACTTGCAATTGCTCTATCATCATTTCCTTCTCTTCTTTTATCTACTAATGCAATTGGGCATCCAAAAAATTCAGAATATTTATATGCTTTTTTAGAACTTCCTGCATCTGTTGCTACAATTACCATATCTTCTAAGTTTTTCTTTTTAAAATAATATTCCAATAGGTATTCTGCCGTTAGTCTATCACAGTTTACATTAAAATATGCTTGTATAGCTGGATTGTGTAAATCACACGTAATAACTCTTGTTGCTCCTGCAGCTTCTAAAATCTGTGCCATTAATTTTGCAGTTATTGGTACACGTGGTTGATCTTTCTTATCTGATCTTGAATATGGGAAATAAGGTAATACTATATTTATATTTTTAGCAGATGCTCTTTTTATTGCATCAATTGTTATTAATAATTCCATAATTCTTTCATTTACTGGTGGTTTAGTAGTTTGTACAATATAAACATCTTTTTGTCTTACTGTTTCTAATATCTGCACAAAGTTATTATCATTTTTGAATTTTTGATGATAAATTTTCCCCATTTCTATTCCTAAGTAATCACATATTTCTTGTGTAAATTCTTCTGCTGTTGGACAAGCAAATATTTTAATATTATTCATTTTTTAACTCTCCTCTTTTTATTAATTCGTGTCCATAATATCACAAAATTTAAAAAAAGTACACATTTTTATGTAATTTTGTCAAATTTTGGATTGCTATCTAAATTAATTTCATTGTATTAAAAAATATATTGAATTTTTTCGTATAATAAACTTTTTATAATATTATAAGCACATAAAACTAAATTGTTTTATGTGCTTTGTTTTAACAATGTTTTCCTTTAGAATTTTTATTTCTTACAATTAATACTCCAATAATTGCAATTACTATAATTACGAATATAATTACTAAAATTGTTGAACTATTGAAAAATGTTTCATTATTTCCTATATTATTATTTTTAATTTCACTATTTTCTTGTATAATGCTTGATGTCTCTTCTGTAGGTTGTTCTATTTGATTTTCTTCTAACTGTTTTTGTTCTTCTTTTTCTTCTTGAGTAATTTGTTCGTTATTATCAGTTTTATCTGTTAAATAAATTATATAAGTCCTTACTGTTCCTGTCTCTGCTATTACATCAATTCTAAAGCTATTTCCTTCTACTTTTACTTTCCCTGCTCCTTGTACTTTTGCTTTTGAGTCACTTGGCGTTGCTATAATATTAATTTCATTGCTAGTCACATTACCTTTTATTTTATATTCTATAGTTTGTTTATCAAAATCAGGTGAAAGTTCATATCCCTCTACTTTTAAGCTTTCCAAATAATTATTAGTAGATTTTCCTTCTGCTTCTTGCAATTCTTTTTGTTGTTCTTCTAACATTTTTTGACTCTCTTGCTCTGCTTGTGCATCATCATATTCTGCAAAACCTTTACTGCTATTTGGATCAGCATATACTTTGCTTACATTTAGCAGTCCAACAGTTACAAACATTATAATAAATAAGATTATTAATTTTCTTGATTTTTTCATTTTTCCTTCTTTCTAATCTACTTATCTTGCTAAGAAATTAGCTGGCATAAATCCTTGTTGACCAGTAGATAATCTTACTCTATTCCAATTATATCCGTTAATATTTTTATAAGTTCCTTCATTAATAACTGTAACTTCTACACCATCTGCAATGGCTGTTACCATATCTAAAGATGTACTTGGTCCAACTCTTACTTTACAACCATCTCCATCATTTGTTTTTACTCTTGCTTTGTAATTACAATTTGTTTTATCGCTTATTTGTTTTAAATATTCTCCAGACATATATCCAATAGTTCCATCTTGCATAATAACTTTATGCCAATTACTATTTATTCCCCTTTGTACAGATAATATTGTTTCTCCATATTTAAGTAATTTGATTGTATCTGAATTTGTACTTGCTTCCTTTCTAATCCACAATCCACTTTGTGCTGTTATTTGCACATCTATTGGTGATGTTTCTTGATTACTAATTGGTGTTTCTGAAATAGATGCATTAATATTTTCATACATTGGTATTATAAATGTGAAATTAGAATCTATTTTTCCTGTATTTGCATACATACTTCTTAAAGTACTTGCTTCACTATATGCTGCCATTAAATTTTGCATATATTGGTGAGTATATAATCCACCACCACTTCTTGTATCTATATCAAATTTGTTTTGATATAAGGTATTCTGGTAATTTTCTAGCCAATTTTTTTTGCAGAAAGTAATTCCACCTTCTAAACCTTTTTGCATAGTATCCCATCCATGACTTTTTGCATAACTTAGAGCATTTGCAATAATTTGTGAACTGCCATTTCCTGTTGCTCCAATATTAAATGGATTGTAATAGGTTTTACCATCTCCACCATTCATACCTTTTCCAATTACAGTACCTTTTGATCCTTGTTCTTGTAGTACTCTTGATGTTATATAATAAGGATTTACATTTTGATTTTTACAAGCATTGTCTATTGAAGAAGCATAATTTTGTAAAAATGTGTTATTTACTTTTGATTGAATTCCTTGTAATGTACAAACACCTTCTATGTATTCATTTACATCTTGAAATTGAAATACACTTGCTTCTGTTAAAAAGTTTCTTGGATCCATATAATATGCTGTTGCTTTTCCGAGATGCACAATACCAACCACTATCATATAATTTTGTTCCACAAGTAGGGCAAACCCATTCTCCGCCGTAATTTGTTGGAACTAAATTCCTAGAATGAAGTGCTGTTTCCCCTGCAATAACATTATCAAATTTTAATCCAGTATATAATAATTCAAAATTCCATCCTGGATGTGCATCCATTAAAGCTTTTATTTTTTCTTTGTATCCTGGATATTTTTTTGTATCAATTGTGCTTAATAAGTCTAATGGTTCTACAAATTTAAATCTTTGTGATATTCCTCCATGTCCTGTATAAATTTCTATATTAGTACCATTTTTAGAACTTTCACCACGAACATCTAAATATAGACCACTTGCTTTTGAAATAATGTTATAATATCCACCACCTGCATCTTTAATAATCCACTTTTCATTATCTGGTATAGGATTTGCTGGTGTATATTGACATACATTTGCTTCGCTTTTTCGATTATCTCCTTCTACGTCTAAAACTTTATTTGAACATACAGCTGTTATTTTATAAGTTCCATCACCCAAATATTCTACTTTGAATTTTTGTCTATTAACTGCTTGTTTTTCAAATACTTGTATATTAGCACAATTATTTCTTGAACCACCTTCTACATCTATTACTGCTTTACTAGACACAGCTGTTTCAATTGTATATGTTCCATTTGCTATTGTTTGACTTCCCTGTACTGGTGCATTTCCAGTGCTTGGGCTTGGTGCAGTATTATTAGGAACTTTTTCGAATTTAAATTTTTGCCACACTTGTCCATTTGCTTGATACATTTGGACATTTGCATTATTTACTGCTTTTCCTTGATATATGTCCATATATAATCCGTTACATTCTGAAATTAGTGAATATGTACCATCTGATTGTTTTTTTATTACCCATTTTTGGTTTTTTGAAATAGGATTATTTAATCCATTTTGATATACATTTGTCTCATTTTTTGTTCCACTTGAAGCTACATCTAATGCTTTTCCAGAATGTACTGCTGTTATTTGATAATATCCATCATTTAAATATTTAACTTTAAATTGTTGATTTTTTGCACCATTATATTCATATAATGCTACATTTGCTTTATTTGCTGTTGATGCTCCTGCAACATCAAGCACATATTTATTATTTACTGCTGATCTGATAAAATAATTACCATCTTCGATTGTTTTTGTTTCTGTTACTTTATTTTCCTGAACTTCTTGTAATTTAAATTTTTGCCACGCTTGTCCGTTTTTTTGATACATTTGTACATTGGCATTATTTTCTGCTTTTCCTTGGTACAAATCAATATACAATCCATTACATTCTGAAATAAAGCTATAAGTTCCATCTGCGTTTTTCTCTATTTTCCATCTTTGATTTTTTTCACTTGGACTTTTTAAAGTGTATTGTTCTACATTAGTTTCATTTTTAGTTCCATTCCCTGTTACATCTAATGATTTTCCAGAATGCACTGCTGTTATTTGGTAATATCCATTTCCTAAATGTTTTATTTTAAATTGTTGATTTTTATTCCCATTATATTGGTATAGTGCTATATTTGTTCCATTTGCTGTTGATGCTCCTGCAACATCAAACACATATTTATCGTTTACTGCTGATTTAATTACATAAACACCATCTTTTAATACTTGTGAATTATTTGCAGCTAACGAAATAATAGTATTAAATAAGCCTACTTGTAATAAAGTAAACAAAATTAATACTATTATAAATCTATATTTTTTATTATTTTTCATTTATCATTCGCCTCCCTATATGTCCACACTAGTATTTTATCATATTATGTCGTAAAATGAAACATTTTTAAGGGATTTAAATGTGTCTTTTTTATTACTTTTATGTTACAATTTTATTTCAACCAATCAGGATTTTCTAAATACCAATCTATTGTTTTTACAATACCATCTTCAAATTTAGTTTTTGGAAGCCAACCGAAGTTCTTTTCTAATTTTAGTAGGGTCAATAGCATAACGATAATCATGCCCTTTTCTGTCAGTTACATATTCGATTAATTCTTCAGATTTTCCTAATCTTTTTAATATCAATTTTACAATTTCAATATTTCTTTTTTCATTATGCCCACCTATGTTATATCTCTCTCCTGAGGCTCCTTTATGAAAAACTAAATCAATTGCTTCACAGTGATCTTCTACATATAGCCAATCTCTAATGTTTAACCCTTCTCCATACACTGGTAATTTTTCATCTTTTAAAGCTAGTTTTATCATATGTGGTATTAATTTTTCATTGTGTTGGTATGGTCCATAATTGTTAGAACAGTTTGTTACATTAACATTCATTTTATATGTTTCTTTATAAGCAAGTGCTATTAAATCTGAACTTGCTTTAGAAGAAGAATAAGGACTACTTGGTTTGATTGGTGATTTTTCAGTAAAATATCCATCTTCTCCAAGTGAGCCATAAACTTCATCTGTTGAAATATGAACAAATTTGTTTGGGCTTCCTTCTCCCCATTTTTGTTTTGCTGTTTCAAGTAAAGTATGTGTACCAATTACATTCGTTTGTGTAAATATAAATGGATTTTTAATACTATTATCAACATGTGATTCTGCTGCAAAATGAATTACCCCATTTATGTCATATTTGTCAAAAATTTCTTTCATCTTTTCAAAGTCACATATATCTGCTTGTTCAAATTCTATTTTATCCATAACTTTTTTTAAATTATTTAAATTTCCTGCATATGTTAATTTATCAACAACTACTACTTTGTAGTCAGGATGTTTATTTACAAAATATTCTACAAAGTTTGCTCCAATAAATCCTGCAGCTCCTGTTACTAATACATTTTTCATTTTTGTTTCCTTCCTTATTTTAAATTTTTAAATAAATCTGTTTTGCTTAATTCTTTTAAACTTGGCCATTTGCTATCTTTTTCAGATGTTAATAAATCTGATATCTGCATATTTCCCATAGGCCAATTGATTGCGACATCTGGGTCATTCCAAGCAAGTCCTCCTTCTGCTTCATGGTTGTATATATCATCACATTTATAAGTAAATTCTGCTTCCTCTGACAATACTAAAAATCCATGTGCAAATCCTCTTGGAATCATAAACATTTTTTTATTTTCTTCTGAAAGAATTACTCCTTCCCATTTTCCATAAGTTTTGCTATTTGGTCTTAAATCTACTGCAACATCAAAGACCTCTCCTTTAATAACTCTTACTAATTTTGCTTGTGTATTTTCTTTTTGAAAATGCAAACCTCTTAGTACTCCTCTTTTAGACTTTGATTGATTATCTTGCACAAATTCGTAATTCAATCCTAATTCTTTAAAATCTTCTTTGCTGTATGTTTCCATAAAATATCCTCGATTATCTCCAAATACAGTTGGTTCTATAATGCATACTCCTTCAATAGAAGTTTCAATTTTCTTAAATTTTCCCATTTAGTTTCTCCCTTCTTTTTATTTTTTCTATTCCTCTTGTTGATAATATCAAAAATATTGGATATAAGCAATAAATATATCTAGATTTTATTTCCCAAATTAAATAAAAGCAAAACAATCCTATAATAAAATAATAAAGTAAATCTTCCTTTTGTTTTTCGTCTTCACTTTTATCTTTTATAATTAGTTCAACAAAAGATAATAATATACATACAAAATATTGACCTTTCATTATATAATCTAATGCTTTTCTAATTTTAGAACTATCTGGACTTACAACAAGTTTTGTTATAGGTGTTTCATAATCATACAGCCCTTCCTGTCCGTCGCCAAATGCATATCGTCCTACTTGATAAGTTCCCTCTGTCCATAGCCAATACTCTTTCTTGGCTAATAATACTCCTAATCTTTTAACTCCTAATTCATTAATTCTATCTTTTACATCATCAAATGTCCATTTTGTAGAATGTGTACTATTTTGAAATCCAAATTCTTCTTCATTAATTCCCATTTGAATAAAAGACCATATTGGATACTGCTGTGTTTCTTCACTCTTAGGTATCATACAATTTTCTAATAGAGTATATAACAAATTAAATATAACAAACATAGAAACTATTATTATTACCATTTTGTAATCATATTTTTTAAGTATAAAATACATACATATTGCTATAATTAGTATAATTCCTACTGGTCTTATAATAAATTGCAAAAATGACACTATTACTAATAAAATGATATCTTTTTTTGTTCTTTCTTCCTTTGTTACAAGATAAAGTATAATAGTTGTTAATAAAGTAAATATAATATCATTATAAGCATGATTTGCATATAAAAATGTTGATATTGATGTAATTCCCAATAGAATTACCATCTTGTTATCTTGTTTATATACATTATAATAGATTTTATAAGCCAAATAGATAGTTATTATATTACAAAAAACATTAAATAGTTTTATAATGAAAACATTATTACTAGAAATTTTTAATAGTAAATAAAATATAATGGTAGTTGGTAAATTGTTTGGATAAGTTTGCAAATATTGTATTTGATTTTTAAAGTTGGAACTTGCTATGTCTGTAACATAATACATATCAGAAAATGGTTTAAGTGGAACCAATTTTAAATATACAATTTCACCAATCAGATATATTAAAAATATAATAACTGTAAAAATTTTTTTTTTAGAAAACTTTAATTCAATAATTTTATTTATAATTATAAAAACTATAATTCCAATTACATTTATTAAAATTCCTATATAGTTCCAAATGTTATTTACCTGAAAATCTGGTTTATCTATATACAAATAAATCGAATTCATGCACAGCATTCCTATTACAATAATGGTAAATAGGATGACTAAAAAATTTGTAGCTATTTTATGTATTACATGATTGCATATATTGATTACTTTTTTCACATTATACTCCTATTTTATTATATCTTTTAGATATTTTCCATAGTCTGTTTTCATATAGTTATCTGCTAATTTAGATAATTGTTCTTTTGTAATCCAGCCCTTTTGATATGCAATTTCTTCTGGGCAGCATACTTGCATTCCTTGCCTTTTTTCTATTGTTTGAACAAAACTTGCTGTTTCTAGTAAAGCATCATGTGTTCCTGTATCAAACCAAGTCATACCTCTTCCAAAAGTTTCAACATATAATTTATTATTTTTCATATATTCTTCATTAATAGATGTAATTTCTAATTCTCCTCTTGCAGATGGTTTAATATTTTTTGCAATTTCTATTACATCATTTGTATAGAAATATAAACCTGGAACTGCATAATTAGATTTTGGATTTTTTGGTTTTTCTTCAATTGATATTGCTTTTCCATCTTGATTTATTTCAACAACACCATATGCTCGTGGGTCTTTTACTTGATAACCAAATATAGTAGATTCATCTTCTCTTTCATTTGCTCTTTTTAACATTTCTGAAAGATGAGATCCATAAAACATATTGTCTCCTAATATCATAGCAACATTATCTTTATCAATAAAATCTTCTCCTATTATAAATGCTTCTGCTAGTCCATTTGGTTTTTCTTGTATTTTGTATTCAAATTGCATTCCCCATTTACTTCCATCTCCTAATAATTCTTGGAAAGTAACAATATCCCTTGGAGTTGAAATTATTAATACTTCTCTTATGTTTGCTTCCATTAACACAGATAATGGATAATAAATCATTGGTTTATCATATACTGGCATAATTTGTTTTGATATAGCATGTGTTAGTGGATATAATCTTGTTCCACTCCCTCCTGCTAAGATAATTCCTTTTCTATTTTTCATTTACTACACCCTTCCCATTTTTATTAGTTCTTCAATTGACATATTAATTTACATTTTTCCTTCTTTTATTAAATATCTTTTTAATGCATCTTGCCATTTTGGAACATTTATTCCTTGAGATAGTAATTTTTCTTTTGATAGCTTAGAATTCTTTGGCCTTTTAGCTTGAGTTATTTTCATCATTTCGATATATTTTTCAGTAGTTACCGGATTTACTTTGCAAGAAACTTTTGCATATTCGAATATTGTTTTAGTAAATTCATACCAAGTTGTATATCCTTCATTTGTTGTATGGTAAATACCATATGGTATTTTTTTATTAATTGCTTCGCAAATAATATTTGCTAAATCTTCTGCATAAGTAGGAGAACCATATTGATCTGCTACTACGCTTAGTTCATCTTTTGTTTCTGCTAGTTTTAACATTGTCCTTACAAAATTATTTCCTTCACCATATAGCCAAGCAGTTCTGAAAATATAATATTTATCTGTATTTTCCTTTATTTTTTCTTCTCCTTTTAGTTTTGTAATACCATATGCAGTTACTGGATTTTTAGGATCTTCTTCTTTATATTCTTTTTCTATTTCTAATTCTCCACCAAATACATAGTCTGTACTGATGTGAACTAATATACTATTATTTGCTTTTGCTGCTTTTGCTAAATTCTCTGGTCCTTGTGCATTTATTTTTTCTACTATTTCACCTGCTACTTCTGCTTTATCTACTGCAGTATAAGCTGCACAATTTATAATATATTCTGGTTTTGTTTTTTGTACAAATTCTGAAACTGCTTCGTAATCTGTAATGTCTAAATCTTCTACATCTGTACAGATTAATTCATTTCCTTCTAATCTTTTTTTTACAGAGTTTGCAAGCATTCCATTTGCACCTGTTATTAAAATTTTCATTGTATTTTACTCCTTTTTTATTATTTTAAATCGCTACTATCATATCATTAAATATTTTTTGTATTTATTAATAACTTTGATAGCATATATTCATATCTACATTTCCTTGTATTCCCATTACTTGACCTAAATTTGTATATTGCCATATTTCATAGTGATATTTATAATCAGATAATTTAGTTGGCGAATTTGTATAATGTGCTAACCATATATTATATTGATTCAATTCTTGAACATTTAAGTTGTTATAAAACCAATTTTTACTTGCATAAATCATTGGTTTATATCCCTTTGATTGTATCGTTTCGCAAAATGCCTTACATACTTTGGTTCTTGTTCCTACATCTAATGTATCTGCTCTACCAGGAGGGTTTCCTCCAGACATTTCTGTGTCTATCACTATTGGATATTCAATTCGTCCTTCATAGCCTACTTGCTTAATTTTATTTACAATCCAATTAGTTTCTTCTCTTGCTTCTTTTTCATTTACAGCTTGTGTATAAAAATAAATTCCTACTTTTAGACCTGCTCTTTTTGCACCTAATATATTTTGTTTAAAATATTTGTCCTCTGCAAAAGCTCCTGTTCTGTATCCTCTATAGCCCACTCTTATAATAGCATAATCTATACCTGACCTTTTTACAAATTCCCAATTTATTAAGCCATTAAACTCGCTTACATCAATTCCTTTTTTTTGTTCTAAGTTATTAAATTTAAAGTTTTGTGCTGATGTTTTTTGTTCTTTTGCCACTTCTATATTAGTTCCTTTTACACATAAATATAAATTATTAGCCTTTGATTTTATTTTATAATAATTATTTTCCACCTTTTCTATTGTCCATAATTGATTTGAACTATTTTTATCTGTTGCCTGAACTACATTATTATTGTCTAAAACAGTCAATATCTTGTTTGAATGTCTTGCAATAATTTTATAATTAATATTATCTAGGCTTTCTACTCTAAATATTTGACTATTGTCACTAGTTTTTTTATCTAATTGTATGTTTACATTTTCCCCCTGTGAATTATTATATACATTAACATACTTATTTCCATCTACTTGACTTGTTATTCTATAAGAATCATTATTAATAATATTAGTTCTTAATAATTTGAATTTTTGTGCATCTCCACCATTATTGTACCATAATTCCATATTCGTTCCTGCAACATTTATGCCAACTCCTGTTACATCTAAATACAAACCACTATCTTTTGATATGATGTTATAATATCCATTTCCACAGTCTTTTATTAGCCACTGTTGTGTTGTTTTATTGGTATAATCATATTGCATAACGTTTGCACCACAATTTTTGTTTGCCTGTTGAACATCTAAAGATTTTTGTGAGTGTATAGCAATTATTTTATAATAATTTGTATTTTCTATTTTTGTAATCTGGAATTTTTGATTTTGTGATTGTTGATTATTCCAAATTAATACATTAGCAGAATTTTGTTGGCTTTCTCCTGAGACATCTAAAACTTTATTTCCTTTTGTTACAATTTGATATATTCCATTTGAAATATTTGCATCATCCTTAGGTGCTTCATTTACAAAAATAAATCTCTGATTATCTAAATCGGTTTGACTTTGTAGTTTTAATTTTTGTCCATTTTTAATATTGGAATCTGTCAAGGTTAAATATAAATTTCCACATTTAGATATAATTGCATATAAACTTTCCCCATATTTTTTTAAAATCCATTTTTGTGTATCTAAATTAGTATCTTCTGATTGTTTTATAGTACTACCTACCTTTGGATTTTGATTTTCTACTGTTAAAACCTTATTAGACTTTTTTGACTTTATTTTATAATATCCATCTCCTGTGTATGTAATTTCATACTTTTGTTGAAGAGTATTTGTATTATCCCACATTTCAATTTCTGCACTATTTGAAGAAGTATTGCCTCCCATTTGTATAAGTTTTTTATTATTTATATAGCTTAAAATTCTATATGTTCCGTCTTCTTGAGTTTTGCTTCCAACTTCTGTTTTGCTTACTTTAGTAATTGAAAACTGCTGTGATTTACTACCATTTATCTTATATGTTTGCACTTTAGCTCCCGTTTGAGTACTTCCATTACTAATATTTAAAGCTAAACCATTACATTTCGAAATAATTGAATATGTATCATTACTATTTTTTGTAATAATCCATTTTTGTATGTCTCCACTATGTTTTTCATATTGTTGAACAACTGATTTGTTTTGCCCGCTTCCATATCTTACATCTAATACTTTTCCTGAATGTAATGCTGTTATTGTATATGTACCATCATTATTATAAGTAAATTGAAATCTTTGATTAGCTAAATTATTATTAGTTGATGTTATTATTTCGGCTTCATTTCTTGTTTCATTATTTGAAACTTCTAGTAAACGGTTATCTGCTACTTTTGAGTATATATTATAAATTCCATTTTCTAATGTTTTTGTTCCAGAGGTAACTACCTTTACAAATGTAAATCTTTGAGATGTACCTCCATTTTTAGTATATATTTGCACATTTTGACCGTTTTTATTTTCGCATCTGTATACATCTAAATATAATCCACTTGATTTGGATTTTATATAATAATATCCTTTTCCACTGTCTTCTATATACCATTTTTGATTGTCTGCGTTGTGATATGAATATTGAATTACATTAGTTTCGTTCTTTTTACCATTACCACTAACATCTAAAACTTTATTAGAATGCATAGCAAAAAATGTATAAGTTCCATCACTGTTTAACTTTACTTTAAATTTTTGATTGTTTTGATTTAATCTTTCATAAATCTCTACATTAGTACTATCATTTTTGTTTTGTCCATATATATCTAAAACTCTTGTTTCTCCTACTTCTGAATATATTTCATATATTCCTTCTTCTAAAATAGGAGTTGATATTTTAAATTCTGAATTAATTGTATTTAATTGTTCTTCTTGTTTTTCTTCTTTTTCTATGCTTTCTTTTTGTTCTCCTTTTTCTTCTTTTTCTTCTAATTTAGGAGCTTCTAATTCATCTTTTGGGGTTGATTGATCTTGCTCTGGTTCTGTTTCAAACTCTTTTGAATTACTTTGTTCTGATTTTTTTTCTGTTTCTTCCTGATTTAATTTTATATTGTCTTCTTCTGTAATTTCTTGTTGTTCTTCTTTTTTCTCATTATTATTGTTTGTATCAACTATTTCATCTGTTTTTCCTTTGTTTATATCTTCATTTGCCCAGCTAATTGTTGATAAAAAGTTAGTAACTAATATGATTAATAATATTATTATTGATATTATTTTATTTTTCATTTATATTCTTCCTTTTATTATTTTTTGTATTTAATATTTAAAATTCCCAATATAAAACTAGCAAATGCCATTTGTACACCTACAATCATTAAATAAACTGCATTAATTGTTATTGGCATAACATCTAAAGGATTTAAGTTTCCAAAAGATTGATTTTTCCATAGTATAATAGCATATATAGAAAGTCCTATTCCAATTAGTGTTAAAATAATTCCTAATACTAATCCTTTTTCTAATGTTATTTTTTGAATTATATTTGTAAATTTATCTTCTTTTGGATGCATTCCACTATTTATTGCATAAACTTTTGCAAATAGTGAAAATATTACTATTTGAAATCCCACAACAAACATTGCTCCAAAATATAATCTAGAATTTACACTTAATACTACACTAGAAATGTGTAAATCTCCAAAAATAAATGCTATAGTTCCTATTAATCCTATCAACATTAATATAATTCCTGGAAAAAGAAATAACCATTTTGGACTATACATTAATAGAAATTTTAAATGTCTCCATCCGTCTTTAAAACTTTTTAAGTGTGGTGGTCTACTACGACCGTCTTTTTTTAGAGTAGTAGGTACTTCTGCAATTTTAAGTCCATTCAAAGTAGCTTGTACAATTTGTTCACTTGCATATTCCATTCCTGTAGTTTTTAAATCTAGTTTTAGAATTGCTTCTTTTTCATACCCTCTCATTCCACAATTAAAATCGCCTATTTTTGATTTATAGAATAATCTTCCTATAAAAGATAGTACTGGAGTTCCAATATATCTATGTGACCAAGGCATAGCTCCTTTTTCAATACCACCTTTAAATCGATTACCCATAACTAATTCATAGCCTTCTCTTAATTTTTCTACATATGGCATTATATTAGAAAAATCATAGCTATCATCAGCATCTCCCATAATTATATATTTTCCATATGCTTGTTTAGTTCCTTCTATTAAAGCACTTCCATACCCCTTTAATGGAACATTTATTACTCTTGCTCCATTTTTAGTTGCTATTTCTTGTGAGCCATCTGTACTTCCATTATCTGCAATTAATACTTCTCCATTTATATTATTTTCTTCCAAGGATTTTTTTGCTTTTTTAATACAAGTTTCTATTGTTTCTGCTTCGTTTAAACAAGGCATTAAAATAGTTAATTCTAATTCTTTTTCCATTTTTATTTCCTTTCTCTTTTATATTTTCTCTACTTCATTATAACCTTTTTGTTTATTAGTTGTAAAGATATCTTTTTTAGTATTAATATTTTCTAATAAATAACATATACTACCCATACTGAAAATTCCAATTAGTGGATAAGCACCAGATAAGTACATATAATACTTTGAAAAAAATGCTGATATATGACTATATGATACTCCTCCTACTAAGACAAAATAGCTACATATAACTCCTGTTAATAATAGCCACATATCTATACTTTTTCTTTTTTCTTTTGTTTTTATAAGTCTAATTGTTAAAATGATATAAGCTATTGCTGATATTATAGTTATTATTAATCCTGTTGCTTTGTACAATGCTCCTATATTATTTAATCTTTTAACATATTTCTCACTATATTTAGTAGTATTATCAATGCTCTCATTTTGCACATTTGTTACTGCTAAATCATTTGTAATTGCTTCAAATTTATCGACTCCTGCTACATCGTTTGGTACATCTGGTGCAACATTTACAGTTTTTACTTCATCAAAATTAATAATATACCATGTCATTTCTAACATTACTTTTGGTAATTCTAAAATATATTTTCCTTTGAAAGGAGACATTAAATTTGATGGCATTGTCATTTGTGTCTCTAGTTTTCCATCTTTAATTGCCGTATTTAATTCTGTATAAATATTTTTATAAAATTCATTTGCTGTTTTTGCATCATTATAATAATTATTTTTTTCTACTGCATCTTTTAATGACCACCAAAACCATCCATCTTCTACTTGTGTATCTCCTGGATTTCTATCATTGTAATCCCATTCATCCATACAATTTTCTATTTCTGGCTTGATTAAATCTAAAGTTGGTGAATATTCATATAACATATTCATTTTTTTTCTTGTTACTGTAACATATGGAATGTCCTCATCTGTCTTAATAGAATAGATTGTTTTTATTACTTTTCCAAAATATCCACTATTTATCTCACTATATTCATACACTCCATAATAAGCATAATTTATTATTCTTACTGTATGTAAAGAGGTATATAATATTATTATCGGTAATACAGCAATTACTATCTTTTTACATAGTTCTTCCCAATGAATAATATTGTTATTTTTCTTTTTCTTCAAATAATCTAAAATTGTACTTATTACTATTATTCCTATTACTACTACTACATATGGTAATATCCAAATTCCATCTTCTCTTGTAAGATACATTGTAGCAAGTGATACTCCTCCAATTATTGAATGTATCACCATCTTATTAATTTTTTTATCCTTTCTATGTTTATACATAGAAAATAAACTACCAATAATAAATAATACTTGCGCTAAAGTTATTCCATTTCTATATACTCTTTGAAATGTCCACCATGCATAAGATACTGGATTAAATAATAATACAACATAAATAGCTAAAAGCGATTTTTTTGTTTTTAATATACCTTTCAATTGATATATAAAATAAATACAACTTATTGTATAAATCAAATTCATTACATTTATATATGAAAGTCCAAAATAATTTATAATTGCTAATATAAAAGGAAATCCTGGTCCTTTTATAAGAGTATTACTATTATACTCTCCTAGCCAATTTCCAGCTCTTATGTTTTTTGCCATTTCTACCATCATTCCATCATCACAAACTTGATTTGGATAAGGTGTTATTGGAATATTGGTTACTAATAGTTGTTTTAATATAGCAAATATTAAAATTAAAATTACAAATCCATATTTTTTTAATATTTTTTTTACGTTATCCACAATTTTCTCCCATTAATTTATACTATTTTATTATAATTTATCTTAGGTATATCTGTATTTAAAAGATAATTTTTATTATAGTAAGGATCTCCTTTGGCAATTACTTCTGACCATCTTTTTACAAATAATTCATATTCTTTTGCAAATCTTCTTTGTTTTTCTTTACTTTCTGTATCTTCTCCCCTAGATTTAGATTCATAATGATATCCACAAACATATGGATTGTATACTATTAATAAACCTAACTTTCTTACTTTTAAGCAAAAATCTACATCATTAAAAGCAACTGCTAATTTTTCATCAAAGCCTAATAATTTTTCATATAAATCTTTTTCTACCATAAAACACGCTGCTGTTACACTGCTTAGATTCTGTACAATATTAATATAATCTGTTTCTTTAAAGTCTTTTTCTTCTACTTCTCTATACCTATGCCCCGCTAATCCTCTAATTCCAATTGTTACTCCTGCATGTTGAATACTTCTATCTGGGAAATATAATTTTACTCCACAAATTCCTACATCTTTTCTTTGTACATACATTAACATTTGCTCAATCCAATCATTGGTTAATATCTCAATGTCGTTATTCAACAGTATAACATATTTACCAGTTGCTTTTTTTACACCAAAATTTACAATAGCAGAATAATTAAAATAATCTATTTCATATTTTTCTACTTTTATTTTTTCATCCTGTTTTATGATTTCTTCATAATATTTAAAAGTTTTTTCTTCTTTACTATTATTTTCTACTATTACAATTTCATAATTTTTATAAGTTGATTTGTTAACTGATTCAATTAATTTTTTTAAATCTTCTATATGGTCTTTATTTGGAATAACTAAAGAGACCTTTGGATTATCAATAATTTTATATTCTATTTTGTATGTTCCATCATATATACCATCTTTTACTTCGGTATAATTTAAATTATTTCTTTGTAAATATTGTTTAATAATTTCCTTTTGGTTTTCTTTATCTATTTGCCTTTTTTCAGCTAAGTCGTGATATAATACTTTGGAAATATGAACAATTCCATTTGTTTTTTCAGATATTCTTAAAATTAAATCATAGTAAATATCTAAATTTATATTAGATATGATTTCTGGATTTTGCTCTAAAAATTTTGTTTTTACTACAATCATATTTCCAATATAGTTTTTAGAAAGTAATGTATCAATTGCAAAATCTGGTTTAAATACTGGGTTTTGTCTTTTTTCATCTATTTTAAAATCATTATCACTATAAAAAACTTGTCCTTCATTTTTTTCTATTGCTATAACTAATTCATATAAAGCAAATGGTGCTAATTCTATGTCTTTTCCAATCCATATTAAATAATCTCCTTTTGCTTTTTGTAATATATTTTCTGTGTTTTCTTCTAAAATAGACCAATTGCTATAAGTTTGATTTTTAATACTTTGGATTAATTTTTCTTGCTTATCTTCTAAAATAATATCAAATTTTATATTTTGGCAGGATTCATATTTTCTTTGATTTTCTAGTTCTTCATTTTTAGGTTCATTATTATCAATCCAAGTTGCATATTCATCTACTACAGCTTTTCCATATTTTATATAAGTAACACAAGTTCTATATAACCCTTTAAATCCATTTTGTTTAATATATTTTAAAATTGATTTAATATTTTGTATATTAATTGCCTTTATTACCTTTTTTATTTTTCTTATTAAAGAATTCATTATCCTCTTCCCTTTTTTAATCCTAATTTCACAAGACATTTTTTTATGAAGTTTTTTTCTCTTCGTAAAAAACGATAAATTTTCCCATGATTATCTACATATATTGGTTCCTGTTTTGCTTGTTCTAAACAAGCTTCCATTGTTTCTTTTGTAGCTTTAAAAGCTTCTTTTTTATATAAAGGTTTAATTTCTGATTGTTCTTTATAATCTGTCTCCAACATAGCTTTTACTGCTTTTAAAAATTGTTCAAATCCTTTTTCTAAAGGATATTGTTTCATATAATTTTTACCAAATTGAGACATTTTTTCACATTCTTCAGGATAATCTAATAAATAAACGATTGCTCCTGCTATTGCCTCTGGGGTTGGTTCTGCAAGAATAACACCTTCATCTGGTAAATCATATATATTATTTTCTTTGTATAATTCTACTACTGGTAAACCTGCAGCCATCATTTCAAATGGAATTCTAGATGGATTTGATGCACTCATACAAATTCCAACTTTACATTTATTGTATAATTCATTGCATTCTTTAATTGGAATAATATTTAAATTTTTACACTCAAAATCAACATTAGCAGATGCACTTGAACCATAAAAATAAATTTGTACATCAGGTCTTAATGTTTTTACTATTTTTAATGCTTTTAATCCTATATAATCACATCTTCTTGGTTTTTCAGGTTGATAAACAAAGCATATTGCATTTTCTTTTTTTATATTTTCTAAT
This sequence comes from uncultured Clostridia bacterium, assembly GCA_947629855.1. The sequence goes on along the minus strand of CANRFI010000004.1, from coordinate 16,259 downwards.
GGCTTATAAGTATTTAAATCTGCTCCAAAGTCAAAGTATTGTGATGGATTATTAAATTCACTTTGCATTTTGTGAGATAACCATTTTCCAATTGTAACTGGTAAAAATCCATACCTATATGAATTTTCTGTAATTAAATATTGATCCCCCATTGGGAAAAACCAAGGTTCAAAATCTTGTATAAAATATGCCTTCTTTTTGGCTGGCAATTTTTTTACAAAATCTACTGTTTGCCATCCTGTTGCAAACATTAAGTCATAATCTTTTTGAATATTAAATCCAACGTAAACTCCTGCATCACATTTTTCATACCAATTGTTGATTTTATCTCTTACAATCTGTGGTGTAGATGCTCCATCCTCTTCTACAAAAATATCACATTCATAACCTGCTTTTAATAAAGCATTTACATTTTGTATAATTGTTCTATGTCCACCAGAACCTTTACCAGGATGTGGCATAACCCATGCTATTTTAGTTTTATTACTATTTGGATCTGCTTCATCTAATTTTTTTGGCAATAACGGATACATAAAACTTCTTCTTAATTCTTGCTTTTCTTTTATAACTTGTGGTAAATCATATAAACTACTTATTGCATCCTGTATTTTACAAATTTCGTTAAATTCAATTTCTGCTTTAATATCTGTGCATACTGAACTTCCGTGTTTTCTATAATAATTTAGTGGCTTACTATTCCAACTAATTTTTCCATCTTTTAATATATTATAATATATATACCAATCTCCTGCTACTCTATAGTCTCCTGCTTTTTCAAATATTTCAGAATAATCTTTTTTTCTCCACATTACACTTGATACATTTAATATCGTGTTTGTAACACTTAAATGATTTATTATTTCTTCTTTTCCAGTCCATATATATGATTTTTTCCATTCTCCTGTTCTACACATATCATATAAATCATCTGATCTTTTCCTAATTAACATATTATCTCCATCTATTCTTGCAGATTCACAATAAGATAATACTACTTCTTCATCATCAAATGGTTTAATTAACTCTTCAACAAAATTATTTTCTGCACTATCATCTGCTTCTGCTATCCAAATGAATTCTCCGAGTGGCTAAATCAAATCCTTTTTTCCATTGTTTAAAAACACATCCTCCACTATTTTTTTCATTTACTATAAATTGTATTTTTAACTCTGGATATTTAATTTTGATTTCTTCTATTTTTTTATTAATAACTTCTACACTATTATCTGTTGAACAATCATCTAAAATAATTAATTCATAGATTGGATATGTTTGCAATAAAATTGAATCAATCCTTTCTATAATATAGTCTTGATAATTATAATTAGGTATAATAACAGTTACCTTTTTAGGATTTTCTATATTTAATTTTTTAGATGTTTTTCTATATATGTTAATTTTCTCCATTCTGATTTTCTCCCATTACTTTTTTTATTTTTCTTTTTACTGTTGTCATAAGTTTCTCATTTAAAATTTCTTGTAAATTTTTTTCTAATTGTGCATTTTTCTGCTCCAATTGTTCTTTTTCTTTTTGTATATTTTCTATAAAATCTTTTTGCGCAGCATTTCTTATATTTAAGTTTATTACTTCTTGTTTTGTTTCATCTATATTGAAATAGCTATTCTTGTTGTAAAATTCCCATATTTTATCACTTCTTATTTCTTTTTGTAATTTTTCATCTAACTTTTCAAAAATATTTCTAAACTTAGATATTCCATATTTTTCAAACCAATCTTCTATATTAATAAATCTTCTTAATGAAATAGTATATAAAATAGAACGATATAAAATATATTCTGCTGGTAAGTTTAGTTCCCTCCACTCTTGGTCAAAAAAGTAAATTTCAGAATCAATATAAAATGCATTTTTAAAAGTCATATCCCATAAACCATTTTTTTGAAAATGTAATTCCTTTATTATTTCTGTATTTTCTATTTCTATTTGATATTTACTAAATACAGTATTAGCATAATCTTCTTGTGTAACTGTATCGTAGTTTAATATTGCAATATATTGGTTCATTACTTTTTCTACTTGCTCATAGTTTTTTTCTTCTAATGCTTTTGTTATTACATTATTTAATAATAAATTTTGATTTACGTATTTACTTTGTATTTTTCCATCTTTTTGATAATCTACTGTTTTTATATTTTTATCAAGTAAATGTTCTATATTTTCTTTAATATTTTCATAATGTTCATTTGCTTGTATGTTAACAGGTTGTTTCTCTACATATTCATCTGCTATTTTTGTAATTAGTCTATATTCTTCTTTTCTACAATTATTAAAAGAAATATATTTATATTTTACTGGTATTTCATTTTTACTTATTTCCATTAAAAATGAATTTGCAAAAAATGGAAACATTTTGTCATTGTCTTTTAAGATTTCTCTAAAAACATCAATTTCATTAATTAGTGTATCTGATTTTTCTGTATGATATGGAATATATTTGTCAATATTATTATATTTAGGTAATTGTTCATCAGAAAATATAACATTTGGTAATTTGTGATCTGGTAACGGATAATAAAAATTAATATTATATCCTAATTCTTTTATTTTTCTTTCTAATCTTGCTTTAGTAAAAGTTTCTATTTTTTCAGGTTCATTGTGATATCCATTTAGACTTACAAATTTTTTATTTAAAATGTTTTCTGGATCACCTGCAAAATATTTCAAACCGAATTTGTTATCAACAGCAATTAAAAACTTACCATTTTCTAATAAATATGGCTCTAAAGTTTTTATTAAATCTGTTAATTTCATATCTTTTTGCCCTGTAATTTCTTCTATTTTTTTTATTATACAAATTAAAGTAATAAATTTAAATTTTCTGTCTAATTTGATATTTTTTAAATTTCCTACTATTACTTCTAGATTTTCTTCTTTATATCTTTTCTCTATTGCTTTTGCTTTTATTAGGTTTGGTTCAATAGTTACTACATCTTTGCATTGTTCTATGAATACTTGAGTTAACTCTCCTAAATTCCCACCAACTTCTAAAATTGTATCTTCCTTTTCAAAAGGATACCAATTTAATATGTTTTGGCTACTACTTGATAAATAATACATTTCGTTTTTTGTTACTTTATCTGGGAAATGTTTTTCGTATTCTTTATTGTCTATTTTATCAATATATTGTTCTATTATTTGTCTTTCTTCATCTTTTATTATTTCTTCTTTTTCTTGATAAAAATTTAAATTTAATTTCACAAACCTCACCTCTCTTGTTTTTTCTATATTAGATTTTTAAAAACATCTATACAGTCTAATTTTTCCCAAGGACACACTATTTTATTTTTTTCATCTATATATTTTCTTCCAAAATGTCCTCCGTTGCACGTTTCTTTATAAATAGGCTGTCTTAATTGTAATGTATCTATAATTCCTTTTGGTGATAAATCAAAATTATTATAAATAGCTTTAATTATCTGGCTTTCTTCTACTTTATTTGTACCTTTGCAGTCAACATATACTGAAATTGGTTGCACTATTCCTATTGCATAAGATAATTGAATTAAAGCTTCTTTTGCTATTCCGAGATGCAACTATATTTTTAGCTAAGTATCTTGCCATATATGTTGCACTTCTATCAACTTTTGTCGGGTCTTTTCCAGAAAAAGCTCCTCCACCATGTGGTGCATACCCACCATAGGTATCTACAATAATTTTTCTACCAGTTAAACCCGCATCACCTTCCGGTCCACCAATTACAAATTTTCCGGTTGGGTTAATTAATACTTTAAAATCTGTATTTAAATTGTATTTTTGAGCAATTTTTATCATAATTTCATTTTTAATGAAATTTTTAAAATTTTCTTGATTATAATTTGCCAAATGTTGAATAGACATAAGTATAGTATCTACTTTTGTATCTTCTCCTTCTACATATTCTAGTGTTACTTGTGATTTCATATCTGGCATAGCGTCAGCAAATTCTCCGCTTTTTTCGTAACTTAGTTGCAAGTTTTACTAAATCCTGTGCCATTTTTATTGCAAGTGGCATATATTCAGGTGTTTCACAATTAGCATACCCAAACATTATTCCTTGGTCTCCTGCTCCTCCTATATCCACACCTTGTGCAATATCTGGGGATTGTTTGCTCAATAAATTTAATACTCTAGGAGTATAAGTATATCCTATTTCTTTTATTGTATCTTTTACTATTTGTTCTACATTAATGTTAGCAGTTGTTGATATTTCTCCAGATAATATAACAAATTCATCTTTTGCCATTGTTTCACAAGCTACTCTTGAATATTTATCTTGTTCTAAACAGGCATCTAAAATACTATCAGATATTCTATCACATATATGGTCTGGATGTCCTATTGATACCGCTTCTGATGTAAATAAATTTCTCTTTTTTTCCATTTTTGTTAACTCCTATTTTATAGTTACTTTTACCATATTTATTTTCTTTCATTCTTACTTTAATTATGCTTTCTATATTTTTTTAATTGAAATTTTTGAATCAATCCTCATCATACCTACACAATCTTTGCTAGATAAAACTTCGATTAATAATGCATCATATTTTCTGCTTAATGCTTCTAATTCTCCTTTTGCGTTAATATGTGTACAACTAAAAGATAAAGTATATTTACCAGGTGCTAAATTGATAATTTGTTTGAATTCTACTTCTACAATATCACCTTTTTTATAAGTCCCTGTTGCTATTTTTTCATACATTGAGTTTGTCCCTGTCATTTCTACTCCATTAAAATCTTTAATTGTCATAGTAAAAATTGGTTCTTTTATTTCTTCATTAAATTGTACTTTTGATTTTAAAACGATCTCTTTATCATTTTCTATTCCATTTAAATAATTTCCATTTTCATCAAAAATTCCATAGTCTACAACTTCTGCTTTTCCATCACCATATTCAATGATATTAGGATTTTCTGTAAAATGACTCTTCCAGTTGTTAGCATCTTTGTCTGTGTTACTGTCTTTTTTTATTTTGTTTTCTTGAGCTTTTGTTTTTTCTTTATTACTAGAGTCTAGCCCAACAATTATTTTTTTATATTTTTCTACTCCTTCTTTTACTCCACCATCAAATATTTTCTTACCAGAACTTATAATTACAGTCCTTGTGCAGTTTTTTAATACATCTGCTACACTATGTGTTACAAATAAAATTGTTTTTCCTTTGTTTTTAAATTGCTCAAATTTTTTGAAGCATTTTAATTGAAATGCCATATCTCCTACTGATAATACTTCATCAACAATTAATATATCAGGGTCTACATTTATTGCACATGCAAATGCTAATCTTGCAAACATTCCTGATGAATATGTTTTTACAGGTTGATATAAATGTTCTCCAATATCTGCAAATTCTATTATTTCTGGTTTTTTTGTTTCAATCTCTTCTCTGCTAAGTCCCATTACTTGTCCGTGTTGATATATATTTTCTTCTCCAGTTAATTCCATATTAAATGCTGTTCCAAGTTCTAAAAGAGAGCTAATTTTTCCTTTTATTTTCATTTCGCCAGATGTAGGAGTAACAACTCCTGTTATTATTTTTAATAATGTAGATTTTCCTGCTCCATTTTTTCCAAGTATTCCTAATACTTCTCCTTTTTTTACTTGTAAGTTTAAATCATTAATAGCACTAAATTCACTGTGTCTTTGATATGCTGGAAAGATTGTTTCTATTAATCTATCTTTTTTTCTTGCAAACATTTTATAATTTTTATAAAGATGATCTATTTTTATTACTACGTCATCATCATTTTCCATCCTATTTTTTCCTCCTTTTAAAGTACATCTGCAAAGTCTTTTTTACTTCTCTTAAATATATAATTTCCCCATACAAACATAAAAATCGTAATTATCCAAAATATAATAGTATAAATGCCATGTCCTTGAGTTACAATATTTCCTTCCATAAAACAATTTCTAAATCCAGTTACTAAATATGTAAATGGTATGCATTCTATAATTTTTAAAATTGTATGATGTTGAGCAATCATAGATAAATTCCAAACTACTGGTGTAGCCCAGAAAAATAATTGCATAACAATTCCAAGTAAGTTAGAAAAATCGGGTACTAATGTGGATACAGCTGATGTAAATCTTGTAAATGCAATTAGAAAACAATATGTAGCAAATATAATATAAATTATCATTAATACATTAGGCATAAATCCGAATATAATACATATACCTGTTGCAATTGCAAAAAGAAAAATTGCTACAATTGAATTTCCTATCAAAGATATAATTGGTATAATATCAACTGGAAATACAACTTTTTTTACTAAATAAGAATATCCTCTAATTGAGTTACTAGCTCCCATAATTCCATCGTTTAAGCACATCCACATTGCCATACCAGGCATAAACCACACAACATAAGGTGCTCCTTCTGGTCCAGATTGTTTAAATATAAATTGAAATACAACAACATACATCATCATAAATACAAATGGTTGTAAAAATCCCCAAACACTTCCTAAGCTAGTATTTGCAAATCTATTTTTAAAATCATTTTTTCCTAATTGCCAAGCTATTTTTCTATTTTTATATAATATTTTTATAAATTCCATATTTTTTAATTTTTCCCTTCCTTAACCTTCATTTTATCTTTGTTTATTCTATCGTTAAATCGGCTTTTTGTCAACTATTTTGACTATATTCGGCATATCATTTTTAAAAAAAAAATAGTAGTAATATATTACTACTATTTTTTATTCTATTTAAATTGATTATCAATTTCTTTTAAAATTACATCATGTGCACTACCTTCTGCAATGCTTACTTCTGAAACTAGAGTTAATCTTGCTTTTTCATGGAATTCTGGTATTGAAATGCTTCCACAGTTGCACATTGTAGATTTTATTTTAGCAACAGTTATTGCTAAGTTATCTTTTAGACTACCAGCATATGGAATATATGAGTCTACACCTTCTTCAAAAGAAAGTTTTTGATCTCCTCCCATATCATATCTTTGCCAGTTCCTTGCTCGATTTGAACCTTCTCCCCAATATTCTTTTACAAAAGCATTTCCCTTTCTTATTACTCTTGTTGGGCTTTCATCAAATCTTGCAAAATATCTTCCCATCATAACATAGTCTGCTCCTAGTGCTAAAGCAATAGTTATATGATGGTCGTGCACAATTCCACCATCAGAACAAACTGGAATATAAACTCCTGTCTCTTTAAAATATTCATCACGTGCTTCTACTACATCTATTAAGGCTGATGCTTGTCCACGTCCAATTCCTTTTGTTTCACGAGTTATACAAATAGAGCCTCCTCCAACTCCAACTTTAATAAAGTCTGCTCCCGCTTTTGCTAAATATAAAAATCCTTCTTTATCTACTACATTTCCAGCTCCTATTTTAACTGTATCTCCATATTTTTCTCTTACAAAATCAATGGTTCGTTTTTGCCAAATAGAATATCCGTCTGAAGAGTCCATACAAATTAAGTCTACTCCAGCTTCTACTAATGCTGGTATTCTTTGTTCATAGTCTCTTGTATTTATTCCAGCACCTACAATATATCTTTTATTTTCGTCTAGTAAAGAATCTGGATTATTCTTTCTTTCTTCATAATCTTTTCTAAATACTAGATATTTTAATTTTTCTTCATTATCTAAAATTGGTAAACAAGCAATTTTATTCTCCCAAATTACATCATTTGCTTCTGATAAGCTAATACCTTCATGTGCCCATACTACTTTATCTTTTGGAGTCATAAACTTATCAATTGGCTCGTCAAAATTATCTCTTGAAATTCTATAATCTTTATCTGTAACTAAACCAAGAAATTTTCCTCTAGCTGTTCCATCTTCTGTTATTATTACAGTAGAGTGTCCAGTTTTTTGTACTAATTCAATTACTTCTCTAAGTGGTGTTCCAGATTTTACATTCGAGTCACTAACTACAAAACCTGCTTTATGTTTTTTTACGTTTCGAACCATTTTAGCTTGTGATTCTATTGATTGTGATCCATAAATAAATGCTACTCCTCCTTCACGTGCTAAAGCAATTCCCATTTCTTCTCCTGATACTGATTGCATAATTGCAGATACCATAGGAACATTTGCATAATATTTTGCTTCTTCTCCTTTTTTGTACTTTACAAGTGGCGTTCTTAAGCTGACATTAGATGGTATACATCTTTCGTCTGTTAAGTTTGGTAATAATAAAAATTCGTTAAAAGTTCTTGAAATATCTTTTACTATTTTGGCCATATTTTTATCCTCCATTTTTAAATAAAAATAAGATGCTTTATACATCTTTTATGCCTTTTCTTATTGATTTTAAAGATTATACTATATTTTTTATAGTTTGTAAATAGAAAAATTTAATTTTTTGTACTATTTTAAAAAGGATACTATTTAAAATAGTATCCTTTAATATTATTATTGCACTACAGGATAAACACTTACTTGTTTTTTATCCTTACCTTTTCTTTCAAATTTTACAGTTCCATCTACTAATGCATATAAAGTATCATCACTACCTTTTCCAACATTAGTTCCTGGATGTGTTTTGGTTCCTCTTTGCCTTACTAGAATATTTCCTGCTAAAACAAATTGACCATCAGCTCTTTTTACGCCAAGACGCTTAGATTCACTCTCTCTTCCGTTATGGCTACTACCTTGACCTTTTTTATGAGCCATTTTTCTCACTCCTTTCGGTTTTATTTGAATTTATATTTCTATAATTTTGTTTTAAAATTATTTTTCTACTTTTTCAGTAGTTTTTGTTTCTTTAACTTCTGCTGTTTCTGTTTTTTCTGCTTTTTTAGAAGCTAGTTTGATAGATGTAATTTCTACTTTTGTATATGGTTGTCTATGTCCTTGTTTTCTTCTATAATTCTTTTTAGGTTTCATTTTGAAAACAATGATTTTTTTTGCTTTACCGTGAGAAATTACTTTTCCCTCTACTTTTACTCCTTTTACATAAGGATTTCCAACTTGTACTTTTCCTTCTTCTGATACTAAAACTACTTTATCAAAAGTAACTTTTTTTCCTTCTTCAGCGTCTAATTTTTCGAAAAATACAACCTCTCCTTCTTGTACTTTGTATTGTTTGCCACAGCTTTCAATGATTGCGTACATTTAAAACGCACCTCCTTATTTGTATACTCGCTAATCCTTAATTTCTAGGCAATTAACTCTTGGTTAATATTTTGGTGCCTTGACTAAGCGGATTACAGTTAACAATTCTATCATATTCCTATAGATTTGTCAATTGTTTTTCTAAATTTTCTAGTGCTTTTTTTCTGTGGCTTATTTCATTTTTTTCCTTGCTTGTAAGTTCAGCATAAGTTTTTCCAGATTTTAATTCAAAAATTGGATCATATCCAAATCCATTTTCTCCTTTTGATTTTTTTACTATTTTTCCTTCTAGTTCTCCTTTTCCTATTATGAACTTTCCATTTTCATAAAATGCTACTGTACATACAAATTTTGCTTTTCTTTCTTCATCATCTAAATTTTTCATTTTTTCTAAAATTGCTGTATTTTTTTCTTCTTGTGTAGCATTTTCTCCTAAAAATCTTGCTGTATATACACCTGGCCAACCATTGAATGCTTCTATACATAAGCCACTATCATCTGCTATGCAAGGCATATTAGTTATTTTAGCAATTTCCATTGCTTTCTTTTTTGCATTTTCTTCAAATGTTTCTTGATCTTCTTCTACCTCTATTTTACATTTTATATCTTTTAGAGATACAAGTTCATAATTTTTTAAAATTTCTTTTATTTCTTCTATTTTTCCTTCATTGTTACTTGCAATTAATATTTTTTTCATTACTATCTCTTTCCTATTTTTCTTTTTCTTCTTCACTTTGTTGTTTTTCATTTTTTGTTTCTTCAAGTTCAATATTATATTTCTCGTTTAATAAATCCTCTATTTCTTGAAGAGTATTTTTAAATACTTGACTGTTTTCTTGATTTTCCTCTTTTTGGTATATGGTTTCAACTATTTTTAATATTTCTTCATATAGTATTCTTTCCTTTGATTCTTCTCCTAATAATGCTAAATGTCTTTTTTCTTGTATCAATTCTAATTTTTTATAAATATTTCTATAATAGTCTGTTGCTATTTGGTTTCCATTATATTGTGCTCTCATATACAAAATTCCTAAGTGAGCAATAAATCTTCTATAGAAATCGTTTGAATTTGGCTTTATCATATCTTACTTCCTTTTTATTATAATAAATATCTATTTATATATATCATATTTCGTTTTATTTTTCAAATTTTCATAAAAAGAAGACAGAATACAAAAATTCTTTTGCATCCTGTCCATCTTATGAAGCTATTTAGGTGTGGAATACGTACACTTAAGCTCACAGCTTTGACAATTTTCTTCACTTGGTTTTTGCCAAGTAAGCAAAGGACAATTTGCAGGTATTCCTTCTTTTTCCCGCTTTATTAGCTGATTTTGGTGCTTTAGAAGTTTCTTCGCATCCCATTGTTTTTTAGCCTCATTTGAAGCATAATAAGCCTTTTTTTGAGCTTTTTTTCTTGCTTCGTGGGATTGTTGCTTTTTTTGCTTTTCTATTGCCCGTTTTTTGCGTGACATAGAATTCCTCCCTTCAGATTTTATGTATATATATTATATCACGTATTTTCTTTATTGTAAACCTATAAAGCTAATTAAAAAGATTAATATAATTATAGCGGAATAAAATTTCACTTTTTCTTTGCTATAACATTATAAATATGCCAGTGTTTCATTTTTCCAAATCCAGTTTTCCAATCCTTTTCTAGCTCATTTAAATTTACTATTTCAAATGATTCTTTAAAGAGATTTAAAACTTGCTGTTTTGTTAAAAATATCATTTGTTTTTTTATTTTTGCCCAAGAATCATTTAATCCAAAAAAATTTCCGACGAAATATCCGATTCTTCAAAATACTGTCAGTAATTTTTTCCCAAAATTTATTAAAATGTTCTTTATCACAAAAAGCAATACTAAAATTTGCAACTAATAAATTGGTTTTTTCTAGTTCAATATCTTCAATGTTTTGTCTCTTAAATCTAAATTTTTTTATTTCTTCATTATCTAATTTACTAGATATGATTTCTCTTGTATTTTCTCTATCTATTGATAAAACTTTCCAGCCATTGTTTATTAAATATATAGTGTCTCTTCCTGCACCACATCCTAAATCAATAGCATTTGAAGGCGTAATATTCATATCTATAAATTTTTTTAGTATTGGATTTGGTAAAGCATTTTTTGTATTTTCATAATATTTTTCTATATTTCCCATTATTATAGTTCCTTTCTACTTATTAGAAAGTAATTCTTGTGTTTCTATTGACGTAATTATAATATATTATAACATACATAGAATACTTTTTATACTACCTTTTAAAAACTTTTTATTATCTATTAAATATATCTAAATTTTATCATTTAATCATCAAACCGAGAACTCCTTATGAAGTTCTCGGTTTGACAATTAAGTATTGTTTGCATAACGCATATTTTGTTCCTAATTCCTTACAAAATTAGAAAGTTGCACTCAAGCGCACATACGCAACGTTATTGGCAAGGAAGGTGGTCATATAGACCGCGTAGTAGTATGCGACCCACGCGTTGCTATAAATGGTCGGCGAAGACGACCAGTACCAGTCCTTTAACCCATAGTTTTTATAGTTGCTGTTTGTGACTTTTTCTGGTAAATACTCACTCGTGCTTAACATATCTCCAAATGCTGCCCACTCTGCTCTTGATGGTACAAACCATCCTTTGACTACCTTTTCTTTTAATGTTGCTAATCCCCATAAGTCAGTATAAGTTCCATTTGTTTTTGGTTCTCCATATTCTTGGTCTTCATATTTTTGTAGCATTTCTCCTGTTTTTACTTTTCCGTTTGACTCTTCAAAATCTACTACTGTGCTGTCTTCTAAATCATTTAACCTAGAAGCATTATAATACCAATAGTGTTTGTCCTCGTCTAAATCTTTCAACGCCATTACATAAAATCTATTATTTTCTCCACTTGTTCTATCTGCTGGATAAATTACTTCTTTTTCGTAGTTATTAAATTCTGCAACTTTTTCCTTTTCTCCTATTTTATAACTCTTTAATTCTTCTGTCGCTTTGCCATATTTATATCCACTACCAGAATTGTTTTTCCATTTTTTTGTTTCTCCGATTAGTTCCTACTGCTAAGTCTGCATATATTATTCCATCTGGTATTCCGTCTGGTGTTTTATTTCCTTTTTCGTCTTCAAAATCCGCATAATATCCTACATAGCTTGTATCTTCTTTTGCATCTGGTCTTTCTACCGTTCCTGTTGTTAAATCTCCTTTATATAAGTCTGATACTTTTAATTCTATGTCTTTTCCATATTCATCTTTTGCTTCTAACTTATATTCTGGGTCTTCTAGATTTTTTTGCAAGTCTTCTGCTTTTTCTGGCACATCTTTAAAATATTTGTCTAACACATCTCTTAGTTGTTCTACTGTTACATTTTCACTTCTATTTTCTGCTTGATAATCTAAAATATCAGTTTGTACCATTTCTTTTAAATTTTCTACTTCTGTTTGCGCTTTTGCTTCATTTGCTTTTGTTAGTATTCCACTTTCTCCTGTTAATGTTGCTATTGATACTGCTGCTAATATTAACAATACAATAATTGTTATAACAAGTGCTATTAGTGTTATTCCTCTTTCTTTTTTCACTTATGCTTTCCTCCTTTTTTTATTTTCTTTTGATTTTTTATATTATGTTATGTTGTTATTACAGTTGTACATATTCTACCACTACTTTTTTTATATTTCAATATGAAATTTAAGTTTTAATAAATTTGTAATAAAACTGTAACACTAGAACTATTACTGTGGAATTGAAATAACTTCAAAATATAAAAAGGAAAAAATCTATAATGTATGAAATTTGAAAATGATATTTGTATTGATCCAGAAAACCAAATTGAATATGAAGAAAAGTTAGAATATGAATTTGAAGACATAATATAAAAAAGTAGAGCAGAAAATTATTCTGCCCCGAGCTTATAATATATGTGTTGACTAATAATTTATATCAAATCCAGGTTGTTCTTCAACCATTTTCTGGATTTGTTCTAATGAATAGTCTTTTATTTTTCTATTTTTACCATTGTCAATATTTTTTAATTCTTCAAAAGACTTATTTAAAAAATCTTCTATATTATTTTCCTGATTTGTTCCATCTTTGCAATGAATAGCTCCTGAAACATCAACATATCTAACTTTACCATTAACCATTATTGCATTCCAAGCATGACCAACATTAAATCCCTCTGAATCTATTGTTCCTTCTATGTATCTACATGGTAGTCCAAGTCTCTTGCATAGAGACTCATACATTACTGCAAAATCTTGGCAAACACCATATTTGCTTATCCATGTATCTCCTTGTTTTTCACTTTTTTTACATTGTTCACTTTTTTCTAAAAGTTCTACAATTCTTCTTGTGTATTGCTTTTCTTCCTCTGGAATATCTGACAAATTTGGAATCGCCTCAAGAAAATTTTTTCTATGTTCCAGATTTAAAATGCCAGTTTGTGATGTTTTTATACCATATCTACGAAAAAATTTTTGAAGTCCTTTACTACTTTCTTCTGTGGCTAAACATTCTGCATAAGCTCGATATAAACCAGAATAAGCATATTGAAAATTATTAACTAACCAATCAAAAATTAATTTATATTTTTCTTGACTAGACATATCATCTTTTATCATTTCACTTATAATCCAATACCTTTCAACATAAAAATGCTTAATATTTCTTATACTATTCGTAAAATATATATCAATGTGTATTAGATAATTTATTAATTCTCCGCAATGAGCCTAACTAGACACCTTTGCAAAACGTAGTTTTGAAAGTGTCATAGTGGGTTACATACTTTCTTAAGAAAGTTATGTAACGGTTTTCTTCGGTTACTAATTAGCTACATACTGAAAAGCAAATACTAAAAAAATGAAATAAATTATTTAGTGTACTTAAATAAATCGTTCTCCCCTATGAGTTTTGACCAATGGTACAAAACTCGAGGATAATATATACTGAAAATAAAACTAAAAAAATACCATTCTTTTTTAGAATGATATTTTTATTTATCTGCTTTATAGTTAAATAATTTATTTCTAATATAATGACATCTATGTTAATATATGTTTTCTTTTTTCTTCAATATGTAGTCCGTATCAGTTCTTTGTTCAAATATTTATTCCCTTTCACTATCTAATTAACTCACTTGCCCTTCTCATAAACTCTTTGTATCTAATCCTTGGGTTTTTACCATCATTTTCTTTTAGTTGTGTCTTAAATGAATCGTAACATTTACATTCTGAATTCTCTGCTTGTATTAATAATTGTTCTAATAATTTTCTTCTTTCGTTGAGATTAAATGTTCCATTTATATTTCTAAAGAAATCAATTATTAATGCTTTGCAATGTGGACAAGTGTAACAAGTTTGTTCTTGAATATATGGGTCTTCCTTTTCTCCAAACCAAGAAAATGTAATTAAATTTTTAATGCTTTTATCTAATAAAAGTTCTTTTGTAGTTTCAACCAATCCCCATGGATTGGCAGGTTTATACATTCCATTTTTTTGCATATATTCCATAATAGTATTTTCTTTAATACTCATCAAAAATAATACTATTTCCGCTTCTGGTAAGTCTTTGCTTATATTTTTAACTGAATTCACAACAGAATCTATTCTTTCTTGTTCATTCATAAAAGGAAATCCATAAATTAAATTTATACCTAAATTCATTTCATATCTTTGCAACATATTATAAACATCAGTTAATTCGTTATTTTGAACGCCTATTTTATTTATTAATTTTCTATTTTCTGGATTCATATCCTCAATTCCAATTTCAAATCCAATTCTTTTTTTTCTATTATTAACTTCATATATATATTGTACTAGTTCTTCAGGTATTTGACTTAAATGAGTTTCTATTAATATAGACTGAAATTTTTCATTTTCTATTGCCATTTTTACTATTTCTTTAAAAACTTTACTATCAAATTCTTTTGGATCAGTTATACTTCCTAAAGACTCTAATATTAAAACATTACCATCTACATTTTTAAGTTCTTTTTTAAAAGTTTCTATGTATTGAGATGGAGTAATTAAGCATTTATCAATTACCCCATAATTGCAGTTCCAACAAGAACCTGCTTTTTTCATTCTACAACCTAAAGTTTTAAATTGTGCTTGTACCACTTTTCTATCACCATATATATTTTCTCTAATATGAACAATTAAATCATCATGTTTTCGCACATTTTTAAATGTTCTATATTGAAGTTTTTTATCATATCCAATTATTTTTTTTAAAGTTTCTTTTTCTTTTGTGTCAGTTAAATCAACTATTATTCTATCTACAAAGCTTTCTTCTTTCATTTTCTTCACCTATTATTAAATATTCCTTTTTATATCTTCCTTTTCTTATAGGGTCTTTACTTCTATACCCAAATGCTACTCCACAAATCAATTCTTTATCTTTTAACCCTAAATACTCATTTATAATATTATCTATAAATAACACATCACAAAGCCAAGTTGTATCTATTCCTAATTCTGTTGCTTTTAATATCATATGTTCTATTGCCGCTCCAACAGATAATGTATCTGCTTTAATTCTATCAAAATAATAATCATGCATTATTACCATATTTTCTATATCCTCGCCATTTAGTAGTTTTTGAGGATTTTTAATTTTATCTACATTATTAGAATCCCATTTATCACTATAAATTAAAATACAATTTCCAACTTCTCTTATTAACTTTGCACTTCTTTTTATTGTTGTTACTAGTCCAGTATTATTTATCCAGTTTTCCATTTTATCTGCAATATAGTTTTTTTGTTTATCTGTTAATATATAAAATCTCCATGGTTGTCTATTTTTTGCTGATGGCGCAATCATTGCACTTTTTATAATTTTATTCATATTTTCACTGCTTACTTTTTTATTTGTATAATTCAGTGTTGTTAATCTTTTTTTTATTACTTCTGAAAATTCCATTTATAATACCCCTCTTATATAATAATTATACTATTTTATAAATGTATTTTCTTAACTTTTTTAGTATCATTTTTGTTAGTTTTATGTTATAATAAATATAAATCTTTATGGAGTGATATAATATGAATAATTTAGATAAACTAAATGATGTAATTAAATATATAGAAATTAATTTAACAGATAAAATATCAATAAAAAAAATATGTCAAATTTTATGTGTTAACGAATATACTTTAT
>CANRFI010000003.1 GCA_947629855.1 uncultured Clostridia bacterium | reverse complement strand
AATTTTATACGAATTTCCTGCTCTGTTCTTTTTTTATATAATATATATTTTAGTACTTTAGTTTTTTCTTTATCAAATTCTTCTACAGTATACATTATTTTTCCTTTCTCTTTCTACATTTTACTATAATTTTTTTTAAATGGCAATTAAATTTTTAATTATTTTATAAAAAAAATATTATGATTTTACTGAATTTTAAATGGAGCAATACCATTGTTAAATAATTTTATTTAATAATGATTTTGCTCCTTATAAGTTAATTCATTTTAGTCTTCTATATCTGGTAATTCTTCACCTAAGCTTTGTTCAAAGGCTTTTGCAAAATTTTCTCTTACTTTTGCTTCAATTTCTTTTAAAGTATCTTCATTTTCTTGTAAATATTGTTTTACATTTTCTCTTCCTTGTCCAATTCTTTCTCCATTATAGCTAAACCAAGAGCCTGATTTTTCTATAATGTCTAAATTTACTGCCATATCTAAGATATTACCTGCTTTTGAAATTCCTTCACCATATACTATATCAAATTCTGCCTCACGAAATGGTGGTGCTACTTTGTTTTTTACTACTTTAACGCGTACACGATTTCCTTTAAATTCTCCATCTTGTTTGATATTTTCTATTTTTCTAATATCCATTCTAACAGATGCATAAAATTTTAATGCACGACCTCCTGTTGTTGTTTCTGGATTTCCAAACATTACTCCAACTTTTTCTCTTAATTGATTGATAAAAATTAAAACTGTTTTTGTTTTGTTTAATGCTCCTGCTAATTTTCTTAATGCTTGAGACATTAATCTTGCTTGTAATCCCATATGAGAATCTCCCATATCTCCATCTATTTCTGCTTTTGGAACTAGAGCTGCAACAGAGTCTACAACGATTACATCTAAAGCACCACTTCTTACTAAACTTTCTGTAATTTCTAATGCTTGTTCTCCAGTATCTGGTTGAGATACAACTAAATTATCTATATCTACTCCTAATTTTTTTGCATAAATTGGATCTAAAGCGTGTTCAGCATCAATAAATGCTGCTTCTCCTCCTGTTTTTTGTGCTTCTGCAATTATATGTAATGCTAATGTTGTTTTTCCAGAAGATTCTGGTCCATATATTTCTATTATTCTTCCTCTTGGTACTCCTCCAATTCCTAAGGCTATATCTAAGCTTAATGCTCCTGTTGGTATAGCTTCTACTTCCATTGCTTTAAATTCTCCTAATTTCATAACAGAACCTTTACCAAATTGCTTTTCTATTTGACTCATTGCCATTTCTAATGCTTTCTTTTTTTCTGTGTTTGATTCCATAATTTCCTCCTTTAATTTGTTGAACTTTTGTTTGATATATTATAATTATATATCAAAAATTTGTTTTGTCAATACTTTTTTTAAATTTTTATTATTTATTTGATATCAATGCTTAAATTAAATAACAATTTTTTATTTATACCATCCTTCAATTCCATAAAATTGATAGAACCAATTTGGATTAATTTCCCCTACTAGCTCTGAACTATATGCTACTTTGTATTTATTGTTGTATAAACTTATATAAGGAACCTCATTTTTATAAATCTCGCCTATCTTTTGGTATTTTTCTTTTAATACATTTTCATCTGATGTATTTTTTGCTTCATTTATAAGGTTGTCCATTTCTTCACTTTTATATTGTGCTATATTTCCTTCTCCAAAGTAAGTACTAAGATTTGGACTAATAGAAAGTGTCATTGTACATAAAGCTATATCGAAATTTCGGTTGTTTATACTTTCATTATATTGATTGTCATTTGCTTGTATAATATTTATTCTAATTCCTTGTGATTCTAACTGTTGCTTTATATTTTCTGCAACTGCTACTTTTGATGCATCACTTGCTCTTACAAGTAAATTAAGTGCTAAACTTTCTGTTCTGTAATTTTCTGTTATTTGCCAATATCCAGAACGATAATTCCATTTATTATCAACTAAAATTTGTTTTGCTTGATTTGGATTATATCCACTACTTGTTTCTTGGTCTGCTCCTAACCAGTTTCCATAGTCTAATGGAAAATTACTTGTAATATTTTTGTTATTAAAAATGTTAGATACTATATTTTCTTTATCTATAGAATATGCTATTGCTTTTCTTACTTCTTGTTTTGATAAAAAGTAGTTTTTCATATTGAAAGCTAAAAAGGTATGTTCTCTTCCTTTTAATTCTTTTACTCCATATCCTATAGTTCCAATATATTCTTGCAAGCTATCGTTATCTGTTGCAATTAAATCAATATTTCCCATTTTAAAACTATTATATAATTCTCCTACTGAGGAATATAAATTAACTATAATTTTTTCAGGTGTTATTTCTTTTTCTTTTTGCCACCAACTTGTATTCTTGGATAAAACTATATATGAGCTTTGAACCTCTGTAATCATAAATTTTCCAGTTCCAACTGGTGAATTATTTTTATCAGTATCTGAAAAGTTTACACCATTATAATAGTCCTTTGATAAAATTGGAAATGTTAATTGATATTCAAAAAAAGGTACTTCTCTGTCTAATTTAATTTTTACTGTATAATCATCAATCATTTCTACTTCTGTTACATATTGCACATTATAAGAATAAATAGAAGATATTTCTTTTAATCGATCTATTGTAAATTTAACATCTTCTGAAGTGAATTTTTGCCCATCTGTCCATCTAACGTTTTCTTTTAATTTAATCAAGTATGAATTGTCACTTTGTTTTGCCCATTCTTTTGCTAGGCATAAATCTGCTTTATAATCTGAAGTTAGGGTAATTAAAGGTTCAAAAATCAATTTTGTAATATCTTGTACATTTTTATTTTGACTGAGAATTGGATTTATTGTATCAAATCCGTGCAATACCTAATTTTAATTCAGTATTTTTTTCTTCTTTGTTACTTATATATTCTTGTTCTTGCTTTTTTTCTTCTTCATCTTGTCTTATTTTGAAAATTGCAAATAATAAAATTCCAATTATGAAAATAGCAAAAACATATTTTATCCAATTTGATTTCATACTCCACCTCAATTCTTTTGTAATCATATCCTAATTTTGATTATTTTTCAATACTTTTAGTAAAATGTTTCCTATTTTTAATACAAAACAGGCTGTAATAATTACAGCCCGCTCAAATTTCTTTTTTATTATGTTCTGGATTCTACAATTAATTTAATACCTGTTCTGTCTTCTCCCTCTACTTCTACCTCCGCAAATGCTGGTATACAAACTAAATCTACTCCAGCTGGTGCAACAAATCCTCTTGCTATTGCCACTGCTTTTACTGCCTGATTTAGTGCTCCTGCTCCGATTGCTTGCATTTCTGCTTTGTTTGATTCTTTTACTAATCCAGCAATTGCTCCTGCTACTGAATTAGGGTTTGATTTTGATGAAATTTTTAAAATTTCCATTTTCTTTTGCCTCCTATAATTTTTATTTTTTTGTTGCAACTTTTATGATTCATATTTTACATTATTTGGAAATGTTTGTAAAGTGTTTTTTGGAAATTTTTAGGAAATTTCATCGCAATTTTTATCCTATTTCGACAGTATATATTAATTTTTCTATGAATTTATTCTTTTTATACTTTTTACCTTATTATTAGAATTATCTATTTCAAATATAACTCCATTTAACATTGCTTCACCATCTGCTATTTTATACTTTTCAGGAAGAGTTGTTTCAAATCTTTTTATAGATGTTTCTATATCCATTCCAATAACAGAATGTTTTGGTCCTGTCATTCCTATGTCTGTTATATAGCCCGTTCCTTTTGGTAAAATTGTTTCATCTGCTGTTTGTACATGTGTATGTGTTCCAAATAATGCTGTTATTTTACCATCTAAAAAATATCCCATTGCAACTTTTTCTGCTGTTGCTTCAGCGTGAAAATCAATAAAAATCATGTCCACTTCTTTTTGTAATTTTTGTACTAAATCTTTTGCAATAATAAATGGATTTTCTGATAGTACATTCATATCTACTCTACCTATTAAATTGATAACTGCTATTTTTTTATCTTTGCAAGTATATATGTTAAACCCTTTTCCAACTACTCCTTTTGGTAAATTTGCAGGTCGCAATAACTTAGGATGGTCAATAAATTTAAAAATATCTTTTTTTCCCCAAGTATGATTTCCCATAGTAATTACATCAATTTCTAAAAACAAAATGTCATTAAAATTTTTTTGTGTTATGCCCATTCCTTCTGCTACATTTTCAGAATTTACAATGGTAAAGTCAATTTGTTCGTTATTTTTTATATTTATTAGTTCTTCTTTTAATTTTTTAATTCCGGATGTTTCCAACTAAATCCCCTATGGCTAAAATTTTCATATTTTTCCCTCTTTCTTTTTTCTTATCATACTATAGTTTTAAATATTTATCAAGGTTATATTTGGAAAACTTATTATTTCAATTATAAATTTTTTATAATAACAAAAAAGTTGTGATTTTACTCACAACTTTTTTTGTTTATTTTGCATAATCAATTACTCTTGTTTCTCTTATGACATTTACTTTAATTTGTCCTGGATAATCCATTTCACTTTCAATTTTCTTTGCAACATCTCTTGCAAGAATTGTCATTTTGTCATCTGATATTCTTTCTGGTTTTACAATAATTCTAATTTCTCTACCTGCTTGAATAGCAAATGATTTTTCAACACCTTCAAAAGAATCTGCAATTTCTTCAAGATTTTGAAGTCTTTTTATATATGCTTCTACAGTTTCTCTTCTTGCACCTGGTCTAGATGCAGAAATGGCATCTGCTGCTTGAACTAAAACTGCTTCTAATGTTTGTGGTTCTACATCACCGTGATGTGCTTCTACTGCATTGATAATAAGAGGATTTTCTTTGTATTTTTTAAGAATTTCTACTCCTATTTCAACATGAGTTCCTTCCATATCGTGATCTAATGCCTTACCAATATCGTGTAAAAGCCCAGCTCTTCTTGCAAGTTTTGGATCTAATCCTAATTCTTCTGCCATAATTCTTGCTAAGTTTGATACTTCAATTGAATGGTTTAAAACATTTTGTCCATAGCTTGTCCTGTATTTTAATTTTCCTATTAATTTGACAATATCAGGATGAAGTCCTATTACACCTGTTTCTAATACTGCTCTTTCCCCTTCTTCTTTAATGGTAGTTTCTACTTCTTCTTTTGCTTTTTCTACCATTTCTTCAATTTTTGCTGGGTGAATTCTTCCATCATCAATTAATTTTTCTAGTGCAATTTTAGCAACTTCTCTTCTTAATGGGTCAAAACCTGATAAAACTACTGCTTCTGGTGTATCATCAATAATTAAGTCAATTCCTGTTAATGTTTCTAATGCTTTAATATTTCTTCCTTCTCTACCAATAATTCTTCCTTTCATATCATCATTTGGAAGAGCTACAATAGATACTGTTGTTTCTTGTGAATGATCTGCTGCACATTTTTGAACAGCATAACTTAAAATTTCTTTTGCATTTTTAGTAGCCTCTTCTTTCATTTTTTGCTCTTTTTCACGGATTAAAGCTGCTTTTTCAGAAGTTAATGCTTTATCCATTTCTGCAAGTAATTTTGCCTTTGCTTCTTCTTGCGTCAAAGATGCAATTTTTTGAAGTTCCTCCATTTCTTTACTATGTAACTGTGCTACTTCTTCTTTTTGTCTTTCAATGTCTTGTAATTCTCTTTCTAAGTCTTTTTCTTTCTTTTCAAAGTTTTCTTCACGTTTTTCTAGATTTTCTTCTTTTTGAATTAATCTTGATTCTTGTTTTTGAACTTCGCCTCTTCTTTCTTTAATCTCTTGATCTAATTCTTTACGACTAGCCATAATTTCTTCTTTAGCCTTAAAAATTTCTTCTTTTTTTAGATTTTCTGCTTCTATTTTTGCTTGTTCAACTAATCTTTTTGCTTCTTTTTCTGCTCCTTGAATTTTAGATTCTGCAACTTTTTTACGATATACCATTCCTATTGGTATACCTATTGCTAATGAGATTAAGATAGCGGCGATAATGATTATAATGTTCATAATCATACACCTCTTTCTTATTTAATTTTCAATGTTCGAATAAAATATATATATTAATT
This sequence comes from uncultured Clostridia bacterium, assembly GCA_947629855.1. Next base: position 49,396 of record CANRFI010000003.1, on the reverse strand, counting down.
TATATTGATATATTTTTTTCTTTCCTATTATATTTTATCTTGATTATCGTAAACTGTCAAGAGATTTAAAGGAAATAACAAAAAATTGTCAAAAAGCTTTCTATTCCTTTTTGACAATTTTTACTATTAATTATTAGGTTTATGAGTTACCATTGGTGTATTTGTTGTTATGTTACTAAAAGTATATCCATTTTGAGTTGCATAATCTATAATAGATGATAATGCGTTTAATGTTTTTGTATTTCCACTAAAATCGTGCATTAATACAACATTAGCTCTAGACTTACTTAGTCCTTTTGTTACGTTGTTGTATACTCCTTGTGATGTACTAACATCTCCTGCATCTCCTGATGATACATTCCAGTCAAAATATTTATATCCACGATTTACTACTTCTTTACATAGTATGGTCATTATTCCTGGATTGTATCTGCTTACTGTATTTGAACTTCCTCCTGGAAATCTTGTTATAGTTGCATTATACCCTGTAGATGCTTTGATTTTTTCTTGTAATTTAGTAATATTACTCATATAAGTATCAACTGATTTATAAATTGTATTGTAATCATGTGAAAATCCGTGAATTCCAACAGTATGTCCTTCTGCTATTTCTCTTTTTACTAATGCTTCTCCTGCTGAGTTATAATTTAAAATAAAGAAAGTTGCTTTTACATTTTTTTGTTTTAAAATGTCTAATATTTTTGGTGTGATGCTTGAACTTGGTCCATCATCAAATGTTAAATAAATTACTCCTGGTTGTCCATCTGTTCCTGTTCTTGCTTTTATTTGCTCTTTTAATACTGTTATTTTTCTTTTCTTTGTTGTTTCATTTCCTTTTGAATCTGAAACTTTATAAGTAATTTCATAATTACCTTCTTTTGATGTATCAACTGTTCCTTCTACTTGTATTTTATCTGTTAGGTCTCCATCCTTCTCATCAACTGCTTTAGCACCTTTTTCTTCATATTTGTTTCCTAGTATTAATGTCATCGTTTCACTTCCATTTAAAGTTATATTAGGTGCTATGTCATCTACAATATGCACTTTTCTTGTTTTTGTTGCAACATTTCCTGAACTGTCTGATACTGTATATTTTAATTCTATTTCTGTATCACTTATTTGGTTCTTTTCTATTTGTACCTTTTCAGTTAGATTATCATCATATATATCAATTGCTGAATAACCTGGTTCTTGATATTCTTTTGAATATGATTGATTATATTCTTCTCCACCTTCCAAATTAATTTCTGGAGGAGTTGTATCAACTACATTAATTGTTTCACTTTCTCTATATATACCTAAAATTGTTGGTATTTTATAAATTATTTCATAACTTCCAACTTTACTATAATCAACTTTTCCTTCTACTTCTATTTCATCTGTTATGTCTTGAAAATGATATGTTGTTTTTGCGATTTTTAGACTATTATCAATTTTAGCTTCTACTGTAACATTTTCCTTTTGTAATTCAACTATTGGTCTTTCAAAGGCAAAAGTAATTCCTTCTCCAATTACTAATAAAGATAAAATAATAACAAATGCTGTTACAAATTTTTTTGTCTCTTTTTTTCTCAATACAATTAATGCTATAATAATTGCAATAATTCCTACTACAACTTCTACTAAATATAATGTCATTTTTTTAATCCCCTTTTATTTCCATATATATTTATCTTTCTGTTTTTATTTCTATATTATTTCCATCTGAGTTCATTTGTATTGTTCCATTTATATCTGTTCTATATATTTTAGCATTTCTGTTTTCAATTCTAGACACAATATTTGATTTTGGTAATTCATAATTATTATCTTTTCCTACCATAATAACAGCATAACTAGGTTCTATTTGTTCTAAAAATCTTACTGAAGAGCTCAAATTAGAACCATGTTGTCCAACTTTTAATACATCTATTTTAGTCCAATCTATTGTTTTTTCATTTTGTGTTTCACTATCACCCATAAATAAAAAGCTTGTATTTCCAAATTGTAATTTTATAACAATCGAAGATAGGTTAAGATTATCTTTGTCTAAAATAGGGTCTGTCATTACTTCACAACCGAGCTTCACCAATATTAAATTTATCCCCTTTGCTTGGTGCTGTTACTTTTAAATTTTTATTAGCAATTGCATCTAATACATCTTTAAAAGTTTCTGTTGTTGTTTCTATTTTAGGCATATAGATATTTTCTATGTTGAAATTTTTAATAACATCATCTAAACCTCCTATATGCTCTTCATGTGGATGTGTTCCGTATAACATAGTTCAATGTTTGAATTCCTTTATCTTTTATAAAATTAACTATATTTTCACCATCTTCGTCGTTTCCTGCATCAATTAACATTGCTTGTTTATCTTTTAAAACTAAAATACTATCAGCTTGACCTACATCTATAAAATATACTTCCAAGTTAGTAGTTTCTACGAACTGTTCATCTGTTTTTTCTTCTTCAGATTCTACGTTTGATTTTAAAAAATTGGTAATTTTATTTATACCAAAAAATGCAATAATAATTATTATGACAATTGCTATAATTCCTAATACTATTTTAGTATTTACTTTTTTATTTTTATTTCTACCTCTTCTGTTTCTTCTAGACATCTTTTTATCCTCCATATTAATGTCTATGTTTTAGAAATTTTTTAGTTTATTTTACAACTTCAACATCAAGTTTTAACATTTCTCCATTAATGTTTGTATCTACATAAGTATCTCTGTTTTTATTATAAATTATTTCAACAGCTAATGTGTCATGTTTAATTAGCTTCTCATTCTTCTTAATGATTTCTTCTAACATTTTATTTTCGCATACATATAAATTAATATTGTCTAATACTTCAAATCCTTTATCCTTTCTCATATTTTGAACTTTAGATAATATTTCTCTTACATATCCTTCTTCTTTTAGTTCTGGTGTAATATGAGTATCTAAAACAACTCCTATTTCACCTTCTCCACTAAAACTAAATTCTTCTTTTCCTTGCATCATAACTAATAAATTATCTGAATTTAGCCCAATTTGTGTATCATCAATTTCAATATATTCTGTTTCACCATTCCTTATTTTATTTGCTAAATCCATTTGATTTCTTTTTTCTATTTCTTGTTTGATTTTTGGAATAAATTTTCCATATTCTTTTCCAAGTACAGGAAGATTTGGTTTTATTTCAAAATTAACATAGTCTGACATCTCAGCTCCAAATTCAAGCTTTTTAACATTTAATTCCTCTTTTACAATGTCAGAATAATATTCTGGTAAAGTATTGATTGAAACTAGCATTTTTGAAAGTGGTTGCCTATTTTTTATATTGCTTAAATTTCTTGCACTTCTACCAAGTTTTACAATTTTATATGCTAAATCCATTTCTGCTTCTAGTCCTTTATCAATTACCTTTTCATCTACCTCTGGCCATAAACATAGATGTACACTTTCAGGTGCTTTGTTATCTAATCCTACTACTAAGTTTTGATAAATTTCTTCAGCCATAAATGGTATAAATGGTGCTGAAACTTTAATTAAAGTAGTTAATACTTTGTATAGGGTACAATAAGCACCTATTTTTTCTTCATTTAATTCTTGAGACCAAAATCTTTCTCTATTTCTACGAACATACCAATTTGATAATTCATCAGTAAAATCTTCTATTGTTTTTGCAGCAAATGTAATATCATAGTTTTCTAGCTTTTTATCTACTTCTTTTACTAATGTATTTAGTTTAGATATAATCCATTTATCCATAATATTTGTTGGTTTAAAATCTTTATATTCTAATGGATTGAATTTATCTATTTCTGCATATAAAACATAGAATGAATAAACATTCCATAATGTGCTTAAGAACCCTCTTCCGAGTTTCTTGTACACTTTTTAATCCTAGTCTTGTTGGAAGCCATGGAGCGCCACATGTGTAAAAATGCCATCTTGTACTATCAGCTCCTACTGTTTCTAATAATTCCATTGGGTCAACACCATTGCCTTTTGATTTTGACATTTTTTGACCTTTTTCATCTAAAACATGACCTAAAACAATACAGTTTTCAAATGGACTTCTTCCAAATAGTGCTGTTCCAATTGCTGTTAATGTATAGAACCATCCTCTTGTTTGATCTACTGCTTCTGAAATAAATCCAGCTGGGAAGTTATTATCAAACATTTCTTTATTTTCAAATGGATAATGCCATTGTGCAAAAGGCATTGAACCAGAATCAAACCAGCAATCAATTACTTCTTTAGCTCTTTTCATTTTTTTACCACATTTTGGACATCTTAAATATACATCATCAATGTATGGTTTGTGAAGTTCTATACCTTCTGGTACATCAATTCCTTTTTCTTTTAATTCTTTAATTGATCCAATACACTCTTGATGATTACAGTTTTCATCTTCACAAGTCCAAATTGGTAAAGGTGTTCCCCAATATCTATCTCTTGAAATTCCCCAATCAATTACGTTTTCTAAGAATTTTCCAAATCTTCCTGTACGAATTGTATCTGGATACCAATTTACTTTGTTGTTGTTTGCTACAAGTTCATCTCTTAATTTACTCATTGCAACAAACCAACTTTCTTTTGGATAATATAGAAGTGGTGTATCACATCTCCAGCAATGTGGATAAGAGTGCATATGTTTTTCTTTACTAAATAATTTGTTTTGCTCAGCAAGCCATTTACAGATATCTTCGTTGCAATCTCTAACAAATTTACCTGCCCATGGTTCTACTTCTTTTACAAATTTTCCTGATTTATCTACTAAGTTTACAAAAGTAATTCCATTTTGTTTTGATACTAAACTATCATCTTCACCATAAGCTGGTGCAATATGAACAATTCCTGTACCATCTTCTAAATTTACATAGTCTCCATGAATAACTTCAAAAGCTTTTCCTGTTACTTTTGCAAATGGCATTAATTGTTCATATTTTTTTCCTAATAATTTTTCACCTTTATAAGTTTCTATGATTTCATATGGTGTTTCTTTTAATACACTTTCTATTAAATCTTTTGCTAAGATATATGTTTCATAAATTGGTCCTTCATCTGTTCCAATATTTGCTTTTACTTCAGCATATTCATAAGATTTATTTAAACATAATGCTAAATTAGATGGTAATGTCCATGGTGTTGTTGTCCAAGCTAAAATGTATTTATCTTCATCAGCTAATTTAAACTTAGCAATACAAGTTAAATCTTTTACATCTTTGTAACCTTGTGCAACTTCATGAGAAGAAAGTGCTGTTCCACATCTTGGACAATATGGCATAACTTTATGTCCTTCATATAGAAGACCTTTTTCCCACATTTGTTTTAAAGCCCACCATACAGATTCAATATATTCATTGTGATAAGTAACATATGGGTTTTCCATATCAACCCAAAATCCTACTTTGTTAGTCATATCTTCCCACATAGAAACATAGGTGAATACACTGTTTTTACATTCTTTAACAAATTTTTCTACACCATATTCTTCGATTTGTTCTTTTCCTGAAATTCCAAGTTTCTTCTCAATTTCTAATTCTACAGGAAGTCCATGTGTATCCCATCCTGCTTTACGAATTACTTGATATCCTTTCATTACTTTATATCTTGGAATAATATCTTTCATAACTCTTGTTTCAATATGTCCAACATGAGGCTTACCATTAGCTGTAGGTGGTCCATCATAAAAAGTAAAATATCTTTTACCTTTATTCATAGCAAAGTTTTTCTTAATAATATCTTTTTCCTTCCACATCTTTGCAACATCTTTTTCCATTCCTACAAAGCCATCTTTTAATTCAACTTTTTTGTACATTTTTAAATTCCCCCTATCAATCTAAAAAGCTATTTCATCCATAATTTATTAGGACGAAATAGCTTTGTTTTCCGCGGTACCACCTATTTTAGTAAATTATATATAATACAATCCACTCTCTTAATTTTCCTTTAACGCAGGATTACGGCAAAACTTACTATCATTTCAGTTTAACAACAACAAAGTGATAATAAATAGATTTTACTTACCAAATTTTCAACTACCTTTGGCTCTCTAAAAGTTATTGTTCTATTTATCTTATCTTTGTTATAGCTTTTTATTTATATATTTTTTATTATATCATATTTATTATTTTTTGCAATACTTTTATTTATTTTTCATTAAATATTATATTTATTTCTACTTTTATTGTTACGTTTATTACTTTATTTTATACTTTTTATTATGCTGGTACAAGTCCACCTATATCTAATTCTTCTTTCCAGTCTTCTAATTTTTCAATTCTTACATCATGTAAATTTATTTTTGTCTCATTCTTTTTTACTGCTTCTTGTAAATCCTTAACTTCTAACCCAAGGTCAGCAAATATTGCATCTACTTTGCTGAATTTTATGTCAATTTTTTTGTTTAAGTGTTCAAATTGTTCTATAATTGATTCTTCTATTGCTTCAAATACTCTAGCAAATTCTTTTTTGTCTGATTCTCTTGAGTTTTCTATTTTTGTAACTCTTGCATTAATTGTTTCCAATTTTTGATCGTTTTCTTCCCAACGTTTTTCGTTTTGCTCCCATCTTTTGTTATTTTCAACTCTAAATTCTCTTAATTCTTGTAATACAGTATTAATAGTTATAGCTTCTTCGACCATTTTTCTCACCTCCTTATTTTAAATATGTAATAATTAGTAAGACTAATATGTAAAATTAACCTTATAATTGTTTGATAGTCAATATTTAATCATAAGTTCTATAAATTGTCAATAAAAAAATAGAAAAATTTTAAAAATATTTAAAACTTTTCTATCTTATATAAATAATTATTATTTTACTAATCTTTGTGTTTCTTTTGCAATCATCAATTCTTCATTTGTTGGAATAACATAAACTTTAATTTTAGAATCTGCATTAGAAATTAATTTTTCTTCGCTTCTAACTTGATTTGCATCTGTATCAATTTCAACTCCCATAAATTTTAATTGGTCACAAATTCTTTTTCTAATATTAATTTGGTTTTCTCCTACTCCACCAGTAAATACAATATAATCTATGCCATTCATTGCTACTGCATATTTTGCAATATAACTTGCTACTGCATATTCAAAATTATCTATTGCAATTTTTGCTTTTTCTTCCCCTTTGGTAGCTGCAATCTCAATTTCTCTAAAATCAGGTGCTAAGCCAGAAATAGCTTGTATTCCTGATTTCTTATTTAAAATATTTTCCATTTCTTCTGCTGATAATTTTTCTTTTTTCATTATATATAATAAGATTGATGGATCTAAGTCTCCACTTCTTGTTACCATAGGAATTCCTCCTAGTGGTGTTAAGCCCATACTAGTATCAACTGATTTTCCTTTTTCAATTGCACATATACTAGAGCCTTGACCTAAATGGCAAGTTACAATTTTCATTTCTTCAATTGATTTATTTTCAATTTCTGCTAATCTTTGTGATACAAACATATGAGAAGTACCATGAAATCCATATTTCCTTATGCTATATTTTTTATAATATTCATATGGAATTGGATAAATATATCTTTCCTTTGGTATTGAATGATGAAATGCTGTGTCAAATACTCCAACCATTGGTTTGTCTGGCATAACATTTTTACAAGCTTCTATTCCTAATATACATGCTGGATTATGTAATGGTGCTAAATCTGTATATTCTTTTAATACTTCTACTACGTTGTCATCTATTACAACAGATTCTGCTATTTTTTCTCCACCATGAACTAAGCGGTGTCCGAATAGCATTGATTTCATCTAAACTATTGATTACTTTATATTCTGGATTTGTTAATTGTTTTAAAGCAAATTCAATTGCTTCTGTATGATTGTAAGCAGGATTATCAATTTTAATTTTTTGTCCGTTTACTTTATGTGTAATAAAAGCTTCTTTTTCACCTATTCTTTCGTATTTTCCTGATGCTAATACTTCTTCTGTTTCCATATTAATTAATTGATATTTCAAAGACGAACTACCACAATTTAATACTAAAATTTTCATTGTTTTCTTCCCTTCTTTTCATTTTTACGTAAAAGACTTTCTTTTATTTTACTAGTTTTAAAGTTTCTCTTGCTATCATTAGTTCTTCATTTGTAGGAACCACATAAACTTTTACTTTTGAGTCTGAACTTGATATTTCTGCTTCTTTTCCTCTTACTTGATTTTTTTCTTCATCTAGTTTTACACCTAAAAATTCTAATTGTTTACAAATTGCTTCTCTAGAAGCTATTCCATTTTCTCCTACACCTGCTGTAAATGTTAAAACATCAATGCCACCCATAGCAACAACACATTTTGCAACATAACATGCTGTTAAATAATGAAATACATCTAATGCTAATTGAGCATGTATTCCACCTGCTGCAGCATCTGCTTCTATATCTCTCATATCAACTGAGATATTAGATATTCCATAAATACCAGATTCCTTATTTAAAATAAAGTTCATATCATCAGCAGATAAATTTTCCTTTTGCATTAAGTATGTCATAACTGATGGGTCTAAATCTCCACTTCTGCTTCCCATAGGGATTCCTCCAAGTGGTGTTAATCCCATACTTGTTTCTACTGATTTTCCATCCTTAATTGCACATATACTACATCCTTGCCCTAAATGACAATTTACTATCTTTAAGTCTTTAATGTCTTTTTCTAATATTTCTGCTACTCTATTAGAAACATATTGATGAGATGTGCCATGAAATCCATATTTTCTAACTCCATATTCTTTATAATATTTATATGGAATTGCATAAATATATTTTTCTTTTGATATTGTTTGGTGAAAAGCTGTATCAAATACTGCTACCATTTTCATATTTGGTACGATTTTTTTGCAAGCCTCTATTCCTAACACACAAGCTGGATTATGTAATGGAGCTAAATCTGCACATTTTGCTATTTCTTGAATTACTTCATCTGTTATAATTACAGAGTTTGTGAATTTTTCTCCACCGTGAACAATTCTATGTCCAATTCCTCCTAATTCATCTAAATTCTTAATAACTCCATAATGATCATTTGTTAATCTGTTTAAAACAAAACTTATTGCTTCTTCGTGGTTTCTAGCAAGATGCTCAAATTTGTGTTTTTCACCACGTACTGTGTGAGTTAAAAATGAATTTGGTTGACCAATTCTTTCAAAATATCCTTTTGCTAGTACTTCTTCTGTATCCATATCAATTACTTGATATTTTAATGATGAACTTCCTGAGTTTAAAACTAAAATTTTCATAAAAATTTCCTCCTAAAATCTATTTTATTTTTGCTGTGCTTGAACAGCAGTAATAGCAATAACTCCTTCTATATCTTTATGGTTACAACCTCTTGATAAATCATTTACTGGTTTACTAATTCCTTGGCAAAGCGGACCATATGCCTCTGCTTTTGCTAATCTTTGGACTAACTTATAACCAATATTACCTGCATTCAAATCAGGAAATATTAATACATTTGCTTCACCTTTTAGAGGGCTTTGGGGTGCTTTCATTTTTGCTACTTCTTGAATAATTGCAGCATCTAGTTGTAATTCCCCATCTACTAAAAGATTAGGTTCTTTTTCTTTAACTAATTTAGTTGCATCAATTACTTTTTGTGTTAATTCTGATTTTGCACTTCCATAAGTAGAATAAGAAAGCATTGCAACTTTTGGCTCTTTTCCTACTAATTGTTTAAAACTTTGGCTAGAAGAAATTGCAATTTCAGATAATTTTTCACTATCTGGGTTTTCATTTAATCCACTATCTGCAAATAAAAATGTTCCATTTTCTCCTAATTCACAATTTGGCACAACCATAATGAAAAAAGCAGAAACTAATTTTGTATTAGGTGCTGTTTTTAAAATTTGGAGTGCTGGTCTTAATGTATCAGATGTAGAATGTATTGCACCAGAAACAAGTCCGTCTGCATCTTCTTTTTCATCTTTTATCATAAGCATACCATAATAAACAGTATCTTTAACTAATTCTTTTGCTTTTTCAATTGTCATTCCTTTTTCTTTTCTTAATTCATATAATGTATTTACATATTCGTCATATTTTTCAGAATCAGATGGATCAACAATTTTCGCATTACTAATATCAATGTTGTTTTCTTGCGCTTTTGCTTCTATTTTTTCTTTATTTCCTAATAATATAATATTAGCATAATGTTCTTTTAATACTTGAGCTGTTGCTTGTAAAATTCTAATGTCTTCTGCTTCTGGAAGAACAATTGTCTTAATTTCTTTTTTAGCTCTTTTTTTTATTTCATCAATAAAAGACATCTTCTTTCTCCTTTTTTAAATATTTATTTACATTATATAGTCAAAATTTAAAAAGTACAAGTATTTTTTAAATTAATTTTGCAATCAATGCCTTTATTTTAATTCCTTGTTTTGAAAACATTTGCTCATGCTCTGTTTCAATATTTTTTTCAAAAATTGGTTCTTGATGCAAGTCATAAGTCTTTTTTATTATTTTAAATCCTGAATCTTCTAAATATGAAATGCTTGCTTCAAATAAGTCATCATCATCTGTTTTAAAGTAAATCTCTCCATTTTTTTCTAAAAACTGTTTGTATTTTTCTAATTGGATTGAATGAGTTAATCTTTTTTTTCTATGTTTTCCTCTTGGCCACGGATTGCAAAAATTAATATATATTCTTTCCACATTGTCTTGCTTATCTAATATAAGTAAAATTCTTTCAATGTCAAATCTAGTTATTAAAATATTGCTTGGTTCTATATTATTATCTTTATAGGCCTTTTCAATATTTCTTTTAGCTAATCCAAGCATTGCATCTACTAAGTCAATTGCCAAATAATTTATGTTTAAATTTTCACTTGCAATTTTGGCCATAAATTGACCTTTTCCACAACCTAATTCTAAGTAAAATGGTTGAGCAGAATTTTCAAACTTTTCTTTCCAAATTCCTTTTAGTTTTTCTGGTTCATCTATATAAAACTTACATTCTTCTAACTCTGGTCTTGCCCATTTTTTATATCTTATTCGCATTTTTCTCTCCTTAACGTTATGATAAATTATTTATCTACCATATTATATCCTATTTAAAAATTTATCGCAACTCATAGTAATTCATAATAAATTATGATAAAATAATAAAAAAATAAACGGAGTATAGATTTATATGGAATTAAAATATAAAATTGATGAAAGTACCGCAAACCAAACAATAAATACTATTTTGATTAATAAGCTAAACATATCAATAAGATTATTAAATAAACTAATAAAACAAAAAAATATTTATTTAAATGGAAAAGTTTGTGATACACGAAATATAGCTTTAAAAAATGATATTATAACAGTTAATTTAAGTAGTAAAGAAGATAATTCAAATATTATTCCAAAAGAAATAAATTTAAAAATAATATATGAAGATGATTGGATGTTAGTAGTGGATAAACCTGCAAAAATTCCAATTCATCCCTCTAGAATGCATTTTACTGATTCTTTATCTAATGGAATTAAATTTTATTTTGATTCAATTAATTTGTCTAAAAAAATAAGACCTGTTAATAGGCTAGATTTAGGTACTTCTGGTCTTGTTATTTTTGCTAAATGTGAATACATACAAGAAAATTTGATTAGACAAATGAATTCAAAAGCCTTTAAAAAAGAATATCTTTGTTTAGTAACAGGCATATTAGAAAATAAAAAACAGACACTATCTTTCCCAATTAGTAGAAAACCTGGAAGTATAATTGAAAGATGTGTTGATACTAAAAATTCTAACAATAAATCTTGTATTACAAATTATGAAGTAATTAGTGAATTTAAGGATTATAGCTTAGTAAAATGCCAACTCCAAACTGGAAGGACACATCAAATTAGAGTTCATATGGCAGAAATTTCTCATCCTTTATTAGGAGATACTTTATATGGTACAAAATCAAGTTTAATAGACAGACAGGCATTGCATAGTTATAAAATTGAGTGCATCCATCCAATTACAGAAAAATCTTTGATTTTTGAAAGTAAATTACCTAACGATATGGAAGTTTTAATATAATAGAAGCATTTTTATAATGCTTCTATTATTTCATTTTTATCTGTTACACCTATAAATGTTTTTTCAACTTCTCCATTATTAATAATTATAATGGTTGGTATTGACATTACATCATATTCCATTGCCAACTCTTGATTTTCATCTACATTAACTTTTCCTACTTTTATTTGTTCTGCTTTTTCTTCTGCAATTTGATCAATAATTGGTGACATCATTTTACATGGTCCACACCAATCGGCATAAAAATCAATTAAAACTTTTTTATCTGATTTTAATACCTCTTCTTCAAAATTTTCACTCGTAATTTTTAAAACACTCATATCTTTTCCTCCTATATATTATTTAAATTTTTTTACTTGCTTGTAGTCCTGCTTTTGCTCCTTCATAAACTGCTTTTGAAATTTGAAGTAATCCCCCTGTGCAATCTCCGACAAGCATAAATTCCTTTTATATTTGTTTGCATATTTTCATCTACTACTATTTCATCATTTTTTAATAATATTCCTAATTTTTTTGCAAAGTCATTACTTCCTGCTATTCCTTGTGCAATAAAAATCCCATCTATTTTTAAGCTTGTCCCATCTTGAAATTTTATACCTTCTACGTTTTTACTTCCTTCTATTTCTTCTATTTTTCTTGTATCTATTTTCACATTATCTGCTCTCCATTTTGGCTCTTCTTCTCCATTTGTCAAAACTGTTATATCGTTTACTAAATTTAATAACTCATTTAATTCTGAAAGTGCATATTCTCCATTTCCTATTAAGGCAACCTTTTTATTTTTGTAAAAGAAGCCATCACATACTGCACAATAACTTACTCCTTTTCCTTCAAATTCTTGAATTCTTTTAATATTTGGCTTTCTTTTTTTATTTCCAGTTGCTAAAATTACTTTTTTTGTTAAATAGATTTCTCCTTGTGATGTTGTAATTTCAAAATCATTTTCTTTTTTAGTGATATTTATTACTTCACTTTTTCCTAGCTCTACTCCTAAATTTTTAGCTTGTTTTATTCCATTTTCATATAATGTTTTGCCATCTATTCCATTTTCAAATCCATAATAATTTTCAATTTTGTCAGTTTTAATTAAATTTGATATGTCTTGATATATAACTAAAGTTTTTAAATTTGCACGAATGGTATATAAACTTGCTGATATTCCTGCAGGTCCACCACCTATAATAATTACATCATACATTTTCTTTCTCCAATTACTCATTTTTATTGTTTCCATTTTACTACAATTTTATTAAAAAATAAAGTATTTTTAAAATAAAAAATGGGCTTACTAAAAAGCCCTTATAAAATTTTAGTAACCTCTATACATTCCTGTTGTTGAAATGGTTACAAACTTTATTGAATAAATATCACAATAGACTAAGCTATCATTTTCAAGAGAGCGAAGTAAAATATAACTTGCTCCAACATCTGCTAAAATTCCTATTCTATCTACTAAATTATTGGTACCAATTAGAAATTCTACTCTCATTAGTCTACCAATATACTCTCGCAAAAAAGCTGGTGTATAAATAGAATTTGTTAAAATTTCAGGTGAATCTTGATTGATATTTACTTGTCTTGTTTCTCTTTTGTTTTGTGGTTCTTCAAAACTAGGCATTTTTTTACCTCCTTCTATATAATATTTACGTCTGTGCATATTTAGAAGTTGGTCGATAAAAACAATGCTTTCCAAGTCTTGTATGAAATGTTCCTGTGCCATTACTTGGAAATGTATTACTGCAACTTGGTTTAAATGGATTTAAGTACCACAAACATTCTCCAATTTCATTTAATTTATTTCCAGATAATGCCCAATCTGCAATATAATAATGAATTTCAGTTGGATTCATATTATAGATATTTTGTGGATTATACTGATTTCTTAAAGTATCTACTGCACAATCAAATTGTCCTGGTTGAAAAATAATATTTCTGATATTACCTCCTTGCGAAATTCTTGCATATTCTCCATCTGAAACATTTGCCCTGTTTATTGTAACAGTTGCAACTGCTTTCATTCCGATTATCTCCTTCTCCGTCCTGCTTCACATTGTATAATTCTTGCTAATAATTCTCTATCTGAGTAACCCATAATAAATCACTTCCAATAATAAAATTATATTAATTTTATATTTAATTTGTTCCGTTTATTATTTAACTATGTTATAATTAAATTGGTGATAAATTTTGAGTATATTATTTGAGAATAAAACAAAATACACTAAAGAAGTATATAATACTTTTTTAGAATTTCATAACAAAAAATATCATTTGCCCTATTTATTATATAATATCATTATAATAGGCTTAATTTTGTTTTGCATAGCCTTACAAGTACGATATCACAATCTTACAATTGCTGTTATTTTTTGCTTTATTTTAACTGGATTTTTCATTTGGCGCTATTTACGTCCTGCAAATGATGTTCGAAAAGAATATCAAAGTGACAAATTTAAAAAAGAGCAAGTTTTTATATTTAAATTTTATAAAAGCTTTTTCACTTGTGAATATGGAAAGCAAATGTCAAAAATCAATTATTTTGATTTATATAGAATATTTGAAACAAGTGATTTTTTCTACCTTTATATTGACAAAACTCACGCTTTTTTAATTGATAAACTTTGTTTTAATGAGAATAATTCTTCCTATGATTTTTCTAATTTTATTCATAAAAAATGTCCACTTCGTTATAAAAATTTTTCTTAGATAATCATAGATTTTATAATTTATTTAAAAAGTTTCAATATTTCTTGAAAACAAGCATCTTTTCCGTGTTAATATAATATCAAAAAAAGGCTTGTAAACTTCAATTAGATCTTCTGTTTCTCTATTTAAAATACCAATTTTTAATGTTGAATCCCATTCATCTTTATTAATCATATTTGTATCTTCAATCATATCACCTATTAAAATTTTATAAGGTCTATTTTTTAGTTTATTATATTGTTCTTCATTTAATTTTCCTACAAGAGACTTATTTAGGGTATGAATTATTTTTGAATTATCAAATTCTTTTATTTCACCATTTTCATCAAATTCAATAAAGTTTCCTATTATATAAATATTTTTAAAAACACACTTTTCCTTTTTTAAGAATCCTTCAATAACATTTGCAATTCCAGCAGATAATATGATTACAGGAATATTTTTTTGATTTGCATAATTTAAAAAATCTTTAGCACCTTCTCTAAAAAAAATTTTGCCTGTATCTAATGATTGTATTATCTTATTCTTTGTTAAATGATATTTATAATATAAATTCATACAAGCTACATACCATTTTTCCATTTCTTTTAATTTTTCTTCTATTGAAATTATATAATTTATCTCTATTGGTCTATATTTTTCATATAGCAAATTCATCTCTTTTTTTATGCCATCCCCTAAAAATTCTCTTGCTATATCCCACGAATCACGACTTTCATCACTTGTTACTGTTTTGTCAAAATCTATTACAAAATAGGTATTTTCTGAATTTATTTTTAATTTGTCTAATTTATTTGAATTTATATATATCATCTTTACTAACATCCTTTCATTATATTATTATTATTATTTTACTATATTTTGTTTCATAATACAATAAAAAATATTGTTCCTACGTTTTTCTTATGATATAATAAAAATCGTAGATAAACAAAAGGAGAATAAATTTTATGAAAAACTTTTTTATTATCATTATTGTTAAATTATCTCATTTATTATTAAAAATTACGAAAAGAAATGGTGGAAATATTTTAGGAAAAATTGCATATAACCTTAATCCTAATATGTTAAAGTCTTTAAAAATTAATTGTCCTATCATTGCTGTTACTGCTACAAATGGAAAAACTATGACAAACAATGCAATTGGATATGTTTTTAAAACTGCTGGTAAGAAAGTAATTAGTAATACTGAAGGAAATAATATGGAAACTGGAATTTTATCAACACTTCTAAAAAATTGCACTTTAACCGGGAAAATAAATGCAGATTATTTAGTTTTTGAAGTTGATGAAGGATATGTTCCAATTATTTTTAAAAAATTAAAGCTAGATACATTAGTTGTTTTAGATTTTTTCCGTGATCAACTAGATAGAAATGGTGAAGTAGAATCATTAATTCTCAAAATCAATGAATTTTTAAAAACTTACACTGGAAATTTAATATTAAATAATGATGATCCAAATGTAGCAAGACTTCGGACAAGCTAATCCAGAAAATCATAATGTATATTATTTTAGTGCTGAAAAATATGATTATGCAACTACAAATATGAAAGAAGCCGGTGAAGGAAAATTTTGCCCATTTTGTAATAGTCGTATTGAATATGAATATTATCAATATTCTCATATTGGTAAAT
Source organism: uncultured Clostridia bacterium (assembly GCA_947629855.1). Next base: position 33,059 of record CANRFI010000003.1, on the reverse strand, counting down.
TCAAATGTCCAAATTGTAATTATGGCGATAATGCAATTTATAAATTAGCTAGCAACATTGATTTAAAAAATAGGCAATTTGATGTAGATGGAGTTACTTATAAGATTCGTTTTAATAGTATTTACAATATTTATAATTTTCTAGCAGTAATTGTATGTACAAGTCTTTATTCAATTGATACAGAAATTGTAAAAAAAGCTTTATCTACCTTTATATTAAATAATGGAAGATTAGAAGAACTTGATATTCAAGGCATTCCTACTGTCATTAACTTGGCTAAAAATCCAACTGGCTCTAATGTTAGTTTAAGAATTTTAAATGAAGATGATGAAGAAAAAGAATTGTTATTTGTTCTAAATGATAATGTTGCAGATGGGCATGACGTATCTTGGATTTGGGATATTAATTTTGACTCTTTAAATAATGTTAGTAGAATTGTAACCTCTCGGAACTCGTGCTTATGACATTGCAATTAGAATAAAAACTTCTGGATTTCCAGAAAACAAAATTGAACCTTATTTAGATTTAAAAGAAGCTGTAAAAAACTTTTATTCTACTAAAGTTAAAAAATATGTTATTGCAAATTACACCTCTTTACAGCCTACAAGAAATGAAATATTAAAATTAAAATAATATCTAGTTTTATAAAAGGAGCTAAATAAATGAAAGAATTAAAAATATTATATCTTTATCCTGATATTTTAGAATTATATGGCGATTATGGAAATATTCAAGTATTACGCTATCGTTTAGAAAAGCGTGGCATTAAAGCTATAATTGACACATATTCTATTCGGAGATGTTCCACCAGATTTTAGAACATATGATTTTGTGTTTGCAGGCGGTCGGAGCTGACCAAGAACAAGGTATTTTAGCTAAAGATTTAGTAAAATATAAAGATTCTATACAAAAGGCAATTGATGAAGGTGTTTTCTTTTTATTAATTTGTGGTGCTTATCAATTATTTGGAAAATACTATAAAGGCGTTGAAGGTGATATTATTCCGGGTTTAGAAGTTTTTGATTATTATACAGAAGCAATTAATGACAGGCGTAAAAGATGTATTGGAAATATTGTAATTGAAGCAGAATTAAATGGTAAAAAAACAAAAATTATTGGTTTTGAAAATCACGGTCGGTCAAACCTTTGATATAGATACACCTTTTGGAGATGTATTGTTTGGAAATGGTAATAAATTTGGAGATACAAAAGAAGGTTTTTGCAAAAAAAATGTAATTGCAACATATTTACATGGTCCTTTGCTTTCTAAAAATCCAGAACTTACTGATTTTATTATTAAATATTGTTTAGATAGAAAATATAATGAAGATATTGTTTTAGATCCTTTAAATGACGAATTTGAAAATAAATGTAGGAATCAATTATTACAAACTTTCTTAAATAGATAAAGTTGTTATTATTTTAAAAAAAGACTTTATAAATATAAAGCCTTTTTTATATTCTATTACAACAATTCAGGTAGTAATTTTATAAGTGCATTACTCTTTGTTTTATTTCTTTTGTTTTTCCTACATTCCAGAAATTTTCTCCTAAATAACCACAAGTTCTTCTTACTACAGTCAATTTTGCATGATCTTTATTTCCGCAGTTTGGGCATTCCCATTCATTATCTTTATTTATAATAATTTCTCCATCAAATCCACATACGTGGCAATAATCTGATTTTGTATTAAATTCAGCATATTGAATATTATCATATATAAATTTAACAACTGATTCTAATGCGTCTATGTTTTTACCCATATTTGGTATTTCAATGTATGATATAGCTCCTCCTGATGATATTTTTTGGAATTCACTTTCAAATGATAATTTTTCAAATGCATCTATTTTTTCTCTTACATCTACGTGATAAGAATTTGTGTAATATCCCTTATCTGTAATATCTTTAATAATTCCAAATCTTTCTTTATCTATTCTTGCAAATTTATAACACAAACTTTCAGCAGGTGTACCATATAGTGCAAATCCTATATTTGTCTCTTTTTTCCAACGATTTACAGTTTCTCTTAAATATTTCATTACTTTAATAGCAAACTCATGACCAACTTCTGTTGTATGTGATTCTCCTGTCATTAATTTAGTCAATTCATATAATCCAATATATCCAAGTGATATTGTTGAATATCCACCAAATAATAATTTATCAATTTTTTCTCCTTTTTCTAAACGAGCAATTGCTCCATATTGCCAATGAATTGGACTAATATCTGACTTGGTTCCAAGTAATGCATAATGTCTACACATTAAAGCTTCTTTGCAAAGTTCTAATCTTTCATCTAATTCCTTCCAAAATACTTCTTCATTTCCATCTGCTACAATTCCTATTTGTGGTAAATTAATGCTTACTACTCCTTGATTAAATCTTCCTTCAAATTTATAATTTCCATTTTCATCTTTCCAAGGAGATAAAAAGCTTCTACATCCCATTGGACTAAATACATTTCCTTCATAATTTTCACGCATTTTTTTAGCAGATATATAATCTGGATACATTCTTTTTGCTGAGCATCTAACAGCAAGTTTTGTTAAATAATCATATTCTCCTCCAGATAAGTTATTAAATTCATCTAACACATAGACTAATTTAGGAAATGCTGGTGTAACATAAACACCTTTTTCATTTTTTATTCCTTCTTCTCTTTGACGGATTACTTCTTCTATAATCATAGCATTTTCTTTTATATATGGATCATCTTTTTCCAAATGTAAGAATAATGTTACAAAAGGTGATTGTCCGTTTGTTGTCATTAAAGTGTTAATTTGATATTGAATAGTTTGCACTCCTGATTTCAATTCTGATTTTAATCTGTCTTGAACGATGCTTTCTATTAATTCATCAGTCATTTTTCCTTTATACTTTTCTTGCATTTCTTTTTTAAATTTATCATAACTTTTTCTTAAATATTTTCCTAAATGTATTAAATCAACTGATTGTCCTCCATATTGATTACTAGCAACTAGTGCAATTATTTGAGTTACAACAGTACATGCAACTTGAAAACTTTTTGGGCTTTCAATTAATTTTCCATTCATAACTGTTCCATTATCTAGCATATCAGCTATATTAATCAAGCAACAATTAAAAATTGGTTGTACAAAATAATCTGCATCATGAAAATGTAAAACACCATCATTATCTGCTTTTACTATTTTTTCAGGAAGAAGTAATCTTTTTGTTAAATCTCTTGATACTTCACCTGCAATATAATCTCTTTGTGTTGAAGCAAGTAGGGTATTTTTATTTGAATTTTCTTCTGCTAGTTCTTTATTTTCATTTCTAATTAATCCTAAAATAGACTCATCTGTAGTATTTTGTTTTCTTACTAATGCTCTTGTATAACGATATACAATATATTTTTTAGCAAGTTCGTATTTATTAAGCTCCATTAATTTTTCTTCTATAATGTCTTGAATGTCTTCTACTAACATCCTCTTCTTTCCAAGTTCTTCAATGTACTTTATAATACTCTTTATTTCTTCTTTAGTTGCTCTTTCTTTAGGTCTAACTTCTTTATTTGCTTTTTCAATTGCAATTTCAATCTTTTCTCTGTTATAGTCTACTGCTCTTCCATCCCTTTTAATAATTTTCATTTTTCTTTCCTCCTGCTTCTTTTTAGTTACGCACTTATTATACATTAAGTTTATTGTTTTTCTGTTGCAAAAGCAACAATTTATTGTGTACGTTTTTTATATCGGCTATCTTGTAGCATTTTGTCGATTATTACATTTAAATTACATTAATATTACATTGAAATTACTATTATTATTAATTATTATGTATCTTTAAATGTTTTTTATGTTGCATTTGCAACTAATATGATGTATAATATTTTTATCTTAAATAGGAGAATTTATTATGAATATTGATTTTGATATAAATGAATTTATAAATAAATTTGAAAAAAGTTGCCATAGAGTACAAAAAAAGACTTTTTTTAAAAACGAAGTAATTACAAGTTATATAAATAAAAGAAATCAATTTTGTATCTTAGTTAATGGGAATGCAGATTTAGTTCGTTATGATTTAAGTGGAAATAGAACTATTGTAGAACATTTCTCAGAAGGAGATGTTTTTGGAGAAGTATTTTATACAATTACAATTAATAACGAGCTTTTAGTTGAAGCTCGTGAAAAATGTGAAGTTTTATTTTATATTTATGATGATATACGATCTAAATGTAGAAATAACTGTAAATTCCATCAAGAATTATCAGACTACCTCCCAGAATTAATACTTAGCAAAGTAACAGATTTAAACACAAGAATTGAGTTATTAACTAAGAGATCTATTCGTGATAAGTTAATACGGATATTTTTCAATGTTATCAACTAGGAAATTGAGTAAGACTTTTACTTTACCTTTTTCTTTAACAGATTTAGCAGATTTTTTGAGTGTAGACAGAAGTGCTATGATGAGAGAATTAAAGCTTTTAAAAGAAGATGGTTTTATAGATAAAACAGGAAATAGAATAACCTTATTATATAAGTAAAAGAGGCATTTTTATGCCTCTTTAATATATTTTGCTATCATATTTGCATCTAATTTTATCTGTATAATTTTTTAATCTACCATAATTTTGGTTTCAACTCTAAATAAATTGGTTTTTCTTCTTTAATTTTTGTCATCATTCCGTGTCCTGGATACACGATTGTTTCATCTGGTAAAGTCATAATTTTAGTTTCAATTGATTTTATTAAATCTTCTCTATTGGATGTTGGCAGGTCTGTTCTTCCCCAAGTTCCTCTAAATATTGTATCTCCAGAAAACAAACAATTTTCTTGCTTACAATATAGACTTGTTCCACCTTTTGTATGACCTGGTGTGTGAAGAACTTTAAATTCTAAATTTCCAAGATGTAGTAAGTCGCCATCATCTATTCTAGAATCTGCCTCTAATTCAATTTTTCCAATACCAATATAAGGTGTTAAATTAATTTCTGGATTATTTAGACCTTTACTGTCTTCACGGTGAATTAAAATTTTGCCACCTAATCTATTTTTTAACTCTGTCACTCCCATAATATGGTCTCCATGGCAATGTGTTAAATATATATATTTTAATTTTCCATCCATAATTTTAATTAATTCTTCTATTTTGTCTACTTCACCTGCTGGATCAATTACCATTGTTTCTTTACTTTCTTCATCTAATACAATATAACAGTTAGTTGGATCTCCAATCCAAGTATCTATCTTTAGTTCTTTTAATTTCATTTTATTTCTTTCTCCTTACTTCGTATACACTATTTACTTTTTCAATTGCCTTTTGTGCTTTGTTTAATTCATCTAAACTTTCTACTTCTAGTGTAATATCTAAAATAGCAATTTTCTCTTTAGTTGTTTTTGTATTTACACCTAAAATTTTTGCTTTTGTTGTTCCAATTTCTCTTAATACATCCATAAGTAGACCTGACCTATCATTGCAATTAACTTGAATTTCAGCTTGATATGAAGATGAATTTTCATTGTACCATTCTACATCAATCATTCTACTTTCTTCAGAAATTAAATCTTTTACATTAAAACAATCTTTCCTATGGACTGATACTCCTCTTCCTTTTGTAATATAACCTACTATTTCATCTCCTGGTAATGGATTACAACATTTTGACAATTTTACTAAGCAATTATCAATTCCTTTTACAATAATTCCTGAACCTGATGGTTTTGGTTTTTTCATTCTTGCTCTTGCTAATTCTTCTATTTTTGCTTCAATGTTTTCTTCTTCGTGTTCTTTTCTATATTCTTGAAGCATTCTTGCAATTACTTTTACAGCTGAATTTGCTCCAAATCCAACTGCAGCATACATTTCATCAACATTTTTATATTTGTATTTATCTAACATTGGCTCTATATATTCTGGTTTAAATAAATCTGTATGAGAAAAGCCTATACGTTTTAATTCTTTTTCAATTAATTCTTTTCCTTTTTCTAAGTTCTCTGCTTTTTGAGCTTTTTTAAACCAGCTTAATATTTTATTTTTTGCACTACTACTTTTTACAAATTTTAACCAATCTCTACTTGGTCCTTTTGAATTTTCAGAGGTTATAATTTCAACAATATCTCCATTTTTTAAAGGTGTTATAATTGGCATCATTTTACTATTAATTTTGCAGCCTGTCATATGATGTCCAATTTCAGCATGAATAGTATATGCAAAATCAATTGGAGTTGCACCCCTTGGTAGGGTCTTTATTGCTCCTTTTGGAGTAAATACATAAACTTCATCTTCAAATAGTTCTGTTTTTAAAGTATTTAAAAATTCTTGCGGGTCTTGCATATCTTTTTGCCACTCTAAGCTTTCTCTTAACCACGCTAACTTATCTTCTTCGACTTTAACATTGGCTTTTTTTCCAAAATAACTTGCTTCTTTATAAGCCCAATGGGCAGCAATACCATATTCTGCTACTCTGTGCATTTCCCAAGTACGAATTTGTACTTCAAATGGTGTTCCTTTATCTCCTAATAAAGTTGTATGAATTGATTGATACATATTAGGTTTTGGAACTGATATATAATCTTTAAATCTTCCTGGCATTGGGCTATACATTTCATGCACTACTCCTAATGCTGTATAACAATCTTTAATAGAATTCACTAATATACGAAGAGCAAATAAATCATAGATTTGATCTAATGTTTTATTATCTCTTTTCATTTTACGATAAATACTATATAAATGTTTTGCTCTTCCAGTAACCTCTGCTTCTATTTTTTCTTTTTTAAGTTGAACTCTAATGTCTCCCATAATTTTTTCTATAAATTTTAATCTTTCTTCTCTTTTTTTGTTAATTCCTTCTACTAAATCATGGTATTCTTCTGGATATAAATATTTAAAACCTAAGTCCTCTAATTCCCATTTTATAGAATATAGTCCTAAACGATTTGCTAGAGGTGCATATAATTCCATTGTTTCTTTTGCATTTGCAATTTGTCTGTCCCTTTTTAGGTATTTTAAAGTTCTCATATTATGAAGTCTATCTGCCAATTTTATTAAAATAACTCTTATGTCTTTTCCCATTGCTAAAAACATTTTTCTGTAATCTTCTGCTTGTTGTTCTTCAATAGAATTAAATTGAACTGCACCTAATTTTGTAACTCCTTCTACCATCTCAGCAATTTCTAAGCCAAATTCGTTTATTAAATCTTCTTCTGTAACATTTGTATCTTCTACTACATCATGCAAAAGTGCTGCACATATTGTGCTATCATCTAATCCGAATGTCTGCTAAAATATAGGCAACATTAAGAGGATGGATAATATATGGTTCTCCTGAATGTCTACATTGTCCATTATGATTTTTATTTGCATAATCATATGCTTTCATTATTAGTTTTATATCCACTTTTCTTGTATGTTCTTTTCTTTTTTCAATGACTTTTTGTATAGTCATTTCATTTATTTCTTGCATTAATTTCAATCCCCTTTTTGTTTACAACGATTTCATCATATCTTTTATATTAATTTGCAAACTTTCTTCACCATTAAAATGGTTTATTTCTAATACACCTACAATGTCAACTTTATCTCCTATTGTATATTCTATAGCTAAATTGCCTAGATTAAATCCTATACCATTTATAATAATGTTGTTGTCTTTTAATGTTAATTTTAAGTGTTTACCTTCTGATAATGATCGAATTGAATCGACTTTTAAGTTTTTAAATATAAATATTGGCATTCTATTTGCTTCTCCAAAAGGTTCTAAACTTTTTAAACTTTCCACCATTTCTTTATTTATATCTTTTAAATCAATTTTACTGTCTACTTGAATTATTGGAACAATTTCATCTGTGTGAGATTGTTTTGCAATTTCTTCGAATTCTTTTTTAAATTTTTCAAAATTTTCTTTTTTTATTGTTACTCCAACTGCCATACTATGTCCACCAAATTTTTCTATAGTATCATTACATTTCATTAATGCATCATATAAATCAAAACCAGGTATACTCCTTCCCGAACCTTTTCCCATTCCATTTTCTTCAAAGCTGAGCAAAATACTTGGCTTGAAATACATTTCTGTAATTTTAGAAGATACTATTCCAATTACTCCATTATGCCAATTTTCTCCTCCTACAATTATGGTATTATTTTTGTCTAGATGTTGTTCTTCTATTTGTTTTATTGCACTTTCAAATATATTTTTTTCTGTTTCTTGTCTTGTCTTATTGTGTTCGTTTAATTTTTGATTTAAATCATTTACGTAGTTTATGTTTGGAGATAGTAATAATTCTAATGCTTCTTCTGCTTTTCCCATCCTTCCACAAGCATTAATTCTAGGTGCTATTCCAAAAGATATTGTATTTGAATCTACTTTAGTATAACCAGAAGATTTAATAATAGAGCGCAAACCTATATTTTTTGTTTGTGCAATAAGAAGTAATCCAAGTTTTGCAATTACTCTGTTTTCATCAATTAGAGGCACAATATCTGAAATTGTACCAACACATACAATATCTAGGTATTTTAAATATTCTTCTTCTTTAATTTCTAATTTAATCGCAATCGCCTGAATTAGTTTAAATACTACTCCTACTCCTGCTAATTCTCTAAAAGGATATGTGCTGTCTTTTCTTTTATTATCTATTACAGCTAAAGCATTAGGTAAATTAGCTCCTGGTTCGTGATGATCTGTTATAATTGTTTCTATTCCTAATGAATTTGCATATTCAATTTCATCTATTGCTGATATTCCACAATCTACTGTAATCATTAATTCACAACCATTGTCAAGTATTTTATCAATTGCCTCTTTATTTAATCCATATCCTTCATCTAATCTATTTGGAATATAAAAGTTTACATCTAATCCTCTATCTTTTAAAAAGCTTTTTAATACTGTAATGCTTGTTATTCCATCTACATCATAATCTCCATAGATTGTTACTTTTTCTTGGTTTTTAATGGCTTTGATGATTCTTTCTACTGCTTTTTCCATATCTGTGATTAAAAATGGATTATAAAAGTCATGTCTTGTTGGTTTTAAAAATAGCCTGATTTTTTCTTCTGTTGTTATATTTCTGTTTACTAAAATGGTTGCAAGTAACTTATTTAATCCGTATTTTTCTTGTATTTCTTTTACTTTTGTCTCATCTGTTTCATATATTTGCCATTTTTTACTCATTTATTCCTCTCCTAATTTATTAATTTTATTTTATTTTATACTATTTTGTTGTTTTTTTAAAGTGTTTTGGAGAAATTTAAGGAATTTTTAGTTATTATTTAGATTAATTTTTTTATTATGCATGATTTATGTAGATTAGACAGTTATATTGCTATCTATAAAAAAAACAGAGTGCATTTAATTTAAATCACTCTGTTAATATTTCATTTTATTTTTTATTATCCCCAGAATATTAGAAAAGTTATTGCTGTTAATACTAAAATTTCTGGTCTGGTCATCTCTTTTGATATAATCTCTAATTCTGGACCTTCTTGTTTGTTATCTACTAAATTCATTTTGTAATATTCTACGTTTTTTGCTCTGAAAAGTACTTCAAATGGTTGATTTTCAAGTTTATTTTCTATATCAATATATCTTCTTCCCATTAATATATTTCTTTTAGAATATAATTCTACTTCTATATATTTGTTTGTAATATTTTTAGTATCCTTTACAATTCCTCTAATTCTTCCATTTACATATGTTGCATCTGCTTGATAAATTTTTATTTGTTCATTTTTATCTTGTCTTTCTATATCTTTGTATGTAGAATTTAATCCAACATTAATTAGAAAATCTGAAAGTATGAATATTCCTATTAACATTAATACCCACAAAAATATTTTTTGCATTTTATTTCCCCATTTCTTACTTTACTTACAAAATAGTATATCAAATTTTTGTCATGTTTTCAAGATATTTCTATTTCCTTCTTTAAAAAAGTTGAATAAATATATACTTTACTAACTTTTTTGCCTAATGCTTCTTCTAATGCTTTTTTATATAACTCCAATTGATTTTTATATTTTGATATTAATTCTTGTTCTTGTTGCACAAAATCTGTTTTATAATCAACTAAAGTAATTTTATCTTTTTCATCAATATAATATAAATCTATAATTCCTTGAACAAGAATTTCTTCTTCTACATCTTCTCCATATATTTCTTTTGCAGGAACAGTAATATAAAATGGTTTTTCTCTATAAACTTCTTTAGCAGATTTCATTTCATTCCATATTTTTGACTTAGTAAATTCTAGAACTGCATTTTTATTAATATTTTCTGCTTCAACTTTTGTAATCATTTCTTTTTCTACTAAATCTTCTATTAAGTTATTTATTGTATTTATGTCATATTCTTTACCTATTTCTAATTTTTGCATACAAAGATGTATAAGTGTTCCTTTTTGTGCACCTGTTAATTTTGTTGCTTCATCTTGTCGTATGAATTTTGGTTTTATGAAAGTAGTATCTATTTTTTCTTCTTTTTGCTTTAATTTTGTAACAGATGATTTAGTAGGAATTTTAGTTGCTAATTCGTATTTATATTTTTTATTTAAAGCATCTTCTATTTTTGTTATTTCTACATCATTTATTGGTTCTTTATCTAAAATTTCTTTTATATTAATTTTTTCTTCATCTATTTCTTCGTCAATATCTAAGATTTCTTGTTTATTACATATGGTAAGCTCTGCCACATCCTTTAATTGTTTTTCCTCATATAAATAAACTAATAAAATCCAGTCTATAAATTTAATTTGTTTTTTTACTAAAATAGAATTTATTTTTCCGTCTTGCTTTTCATATCTTTCTATTTGATTTTGCAATTCTTTTAATTGCTTTTCATGATTCTTTGTTATTCCAGTGATAAATAATTTTTCTTTTGCTCTTGTTAATGCAACATATAAAATTCTCATTTCTTCTGATAACGTTTCTTGATATACCTTTTCTCTGATTGCTGATTTACTTAATGTGTCATATTGAATTTGTTTTTCATAATCGATATATTTTACTCCAATTCCTAATTCTTGTTGTAAAATTAAATTTTTATTTAAGTCTGTAAGGTTGAATTGTTTTCCTGTACCAGATAAGAATACAACTGGAAACTCTAAACCTTTACTCTTATGAATACTCATAATTCTTATAACATTATCATTTTCTCCAAGTATTTTAGCAGCTCCCATATCTCCACTGCTTAATTTTACTTTTTCTATAAATTGAAGAAAATTATATAGTCCTTTAAAACTTGCTGTTTCATATTGTTTAGCTCTTTCAAATAGCATTTGAAGATTTGCTTGTCTTAAAGCTCCATTTGGCATTAAACGTACATAATTATAATAACCAGTATCTAAATAAATTTTCCAAATTAATTCATCTAATGCTAAATATTCTTGTTCCTTTCTCCACTCTTCTAGCTGATTTAAAAATTGTTCTATCTTTTTTCTTAATTTTTCATCAACTGATAGTCTTGCTTTTTGAACGCACTTATAAAAGCAGTCTTTTTTATCTGCTAGGCGTATTTGTATTAATTCATCATCTGTAAATTTGCCAATTGTTGATCTCATAACAGCAACTAGTGGAATATCTTGCATTGGATTATCTATAATTTTTAATAAGCTTAAAATATTTTGAATTTCTATTGAGTCTAAATATTCTTGAGAGCTATCAGAAAATACTGGCATTTGTAAATTTAATATTTCTTGCTCATAAATTGGGGCTAAAGTTTTTGTAGTTCTAAGTAAAATAACAATATCTTTATAAGTAATATCTCTATACTTTTCTTGTTTTTTGTCCCATACTTGAAATTTACTTTCGATTAATTTTTTTATTTTATTTGAAACAAATTTTGCCTCTAACTCTGCCTCTAATATATTTTCTTCATTATCTTCTTCTAAATTTTGTTCTTCATCCCATTGTTCTTGCTCATTTTGATCTTGTTCTTCTCCTTCTAACAACGGGTCAATAACATAAATTTCTATTTTTTCATTTTGTTTAGTTTCTGTTTCTGGATAAGAACTACCTAAATTTAAATATTCTTCTTTATTATAATTAATATCTCCTAAATTTTTACTCATAATGTTTTGAAAAATTATATTGGTAAAGTCTAATATTTTTTCTTTACTTCTAAAATTTTTAAATAGTTGTATTTTTAAATCTTCATTTTCACTTTTTTCTTGCTTTTTTTTATAAGTTTCATATTTATTTAAAAATAATTCTGGCCTAGACTGTCTAAATCTGTAAATACTTTGCTTTACATCTCCTACCATGAACATATTGTTTCCTCTTGAAATAGAAGTTAATATATATTCTTGCACTAAGTTACTATCTTGATATTCATCAATTGCTATTTCTTCATATTTATCTTGATATTTTTTTATAACTTCTTTTGAGCCGACTTAATATTTGAAGTGCAAAATGTTCAATATCACTAAAATCTACAATATTTTTTTCTCTTTTATATTTAGAAAATTCTTGGTCAAACTCTAGTATTAAATTTTCTAGTTTTCCTAATATATAATACATATCTTTAATATCTTGTCTTGCTTCTTTTGAATTACTACTAAATACTTTTCCTAATTTTCCTTTTATTTTATCTTTTATATCACTTCTTATTTCTTTTGCTATTTCTTTTATTTCTAAGTTACTTTTTTTTCGTGGCCATATAGCAAAGTCTAAATTATGTGCCATTTCATAGCTTTTGTCCCAGTTGTCTAAACTATTTTTAACTTTTTCATATAGCTCTATATCTTTTCTTATTGTTTGATATGTACTTTCTAATTCTTCTTCAACTAATACTTTTTTTCCTAATGCTTCTAGTTTTAAAATTGCATCTATTAATTCTTCTTCTAATTGCTTTAACAGTATTTCTCCCCATGGCGTTTTGCTAAAGTCTTCTTCTAATAAATTGTCATCTATGTTAAACATTTCTATTTTTTCTTTTAACCATTCTTTTGGAAATGGATTACTTTGAATGTAAGAATATATTTTTAATACTAATTCTTTTAATGGTGTATCATCTCTATAACTTGTATAAGTATTAATTAATTTTTCAAAATCTTTGTCTTCTAATTCGTATTTTGATTCAAAAATATTTTCTAATACTTCTTGTTTTAATAGTTCTATTTCTGCTTGTTCTGCAATTCTAAAATTTGGAGATATGTTTTCTAGTTCGTAAAAGTTGTTTTTAACTATTTCTAGACAAAAAGAATCTATAGTGCATATACTTGCCTTATTTAATAATGTAATTTGTCTTTGTAAATTTATATCTTCTGGCTGTTCTTCTATTTTTTTATAAATTGCATCTAATACTCTTTCTCTCATTTCAGCAGCAGCACTATTAGTAAATGTAACTACTAATAGTTTATCAATATCTATTTTTTCATCTATTATTTTGTGAATAATTCGTTCTACTAAAACTGCTGTTTTTCCACTTCCAGCTGCTGCTGAAACTAATATATTAGAATCCTTTTGATATATTGCATCTTGTTGTTCTTCAGTCCATTTTACATTACTCATAATTATCTCCCATTATAAATTAAAATTGTTCGGTAATAATTCTTCTAATGCTTTTTTCTCTATTTTATCATCCTCATAACACATATAAACAGGAAAATCTTTATTGCAAAATTCTGACATAAATTGTCTACAATATCCACAAGGTGTAGTATAAATTAATTTGTCTTTTCCTCCAACTACTAATATTGCTTCAAATTCTCTTTCTCCTTCTGAAATTGCTTTTACAAAGGCTACTCTTTCGGCACATATAGACATAATCCCATCATTTTCTACATTACATCCTGAATAAATTTTTCCACTCTTTGCTAGTAAAGCACATCCTACATTATAATTTGAATATGGTGTATAAGCATTTTTTCTAACTTCTTTTGCTGTTTTTACTAATAAATTTAAATCTATCATAAAATTTTTTCTTCCTTTCTAATCTTCTACTTCTTCAAATTGGCTATTGTATAATTCTGCATAAAATCCTTCTTTTTCTAGTAATTCTTTATGTGTACCTTGTTCTATAATATCTCCGTGATTCATAACTAATATTAAATCAGCATTTTTTATTGTAGATAATCTATGTGCAATAATAAAACTTGTTCTACCTTTCATTAGATTATCCATTGCATCTTGAATTTTTATTTCTGTTCTAGTATCGATTGAACTTGTTGCTTCATCTAAAATTAATATTTTTGGATCTGCTAAAATTACTCTTGCAATAGTAAGTAATTGCTTTTGTCCTGCTGATACATTATTAGATTCTTCATTTAATACAGAATTATATCCTTTTGGTAAAGTTTTAATGAAATGATGTACGTGAGCTGCTTTTGCTGCTTCAATTACTTGTGATTCATTTGCATCTTCATTTCCATATTTAATATTTTCTGTTACAGTTCCACCAAATAACCAAGTATCTTGTAAAACCATTCCAAACATTTTACGAAGTTCTCCTCTTTCAAAGTCTTTAACATTGTGTCCATCAATTAAGATCTCTCCACTTAATACATCATAAAATCTCATTAATAATTTAACCATTGTTGTTTTTCCAGCACCTGTTGGACCAACAATTGCTATTTTTTGTCCCTCTTTTATCTTGGCATTAAAATCTTTTATTACTATTTCTTCTGGATTGTATCCAAATTTTACATGATTAAATTCTATGTTTCCTTTTAAAGAATTTGTATCAATTTCTCCTTTTTTAGTTTCTATTTCTTCTGGTTGTTCTAAAAATTCAAATATTCTTTCTGCTGCTGCAATCATTGCTTGTAAGGTTGCTGATATTTGTGCAATTTGATTTAATGGATTTGTAAATTGTTTGTTATATTGTATAAAGCTTTGAATATTTCCAACTGTTATAGTTCCATTAATTGCTAAATATCCTCCTGCAACAGCAACTCCAACATATCCAATATTAGAAATAAAGTTAATAATTGGATGAATTAATCCGAGACAAGAATTGTGACTTCCAGCCAGAATGATATAAGTTTTCATTTGCTTTTTCAAATTCTTTTATTACTTTGTTTTCTCCATTGAATACTTTTACAATGTTTAATCCCGAATAAATTTCTTCTACTTGACCATTTACAGTTGCAAGATATGCTTGTTGTTTTTGGAAAAATCCTTGAGATTTGCTTACAATTATTTTTACTAATAATCCTGCTATTGGAAGAATTATTAGAGAAATAATAGTCATTTGCCAACTAATAGAAAGCATCATAATTAGTATTCCGAACTATTGTACAAATTGATGTAATAATTTGCGTAATACTTTGGTTTAAATTCATACTTAAAGTATCTATATCATTTGTAATAATAGATAATACTTCTCCATATTTTTTACTATCAAAATATTTCATTGGTAATTTATTTATTTTTATTGCCAAATCATTTCTTAGTTTATAAGTTAATTTTTGTGATACACCTGTCATTGTAAATCCTTGAACAAAAGCAAAAATTGCACTTATAATATATAAAATTAATAAAGTAATTGCAATTCCGTCCTACTTTTGCAAAATCAATTCCATTTCCGCCAGATAATTTGTTCATAATTCCATTAAAGATTTCTGTTGTTGCATTTCCGAAGAATTTTAGGTCCTATAATTGTAAAAATTGTACTTCCAATGGCAAATATGAAAACAACCAATAATGCTATTTTATATTTTGATAGATAAGTTTTAATTAACTTTTTTGTTGTTGCTTTGAAATTTTTTGGCTTCTCTGTAGTTTGTCTTAATCTTGGCATAATTTAGTTGTCTCCTTTCTTTTTTAGTTCTTCTTCTGATAATTGTGAAAGTGCAATTTGTCTATATGTTTCGTTATTATCAAGTAATTCTTCGTGAGTTCCAATTCCTACTACTTTTCCTTCTTCTAATACAATAATTTGGTCTGCATTTAAAATTGTATTAATTCTCTGTGCTACTATAATTACTGTTTTATTTTTCGTTCTTTTTGATAATTCTTCTCTTAATTTACTATCTGTTTTAAAATCTAATGCTGAAAAGCTATCATCAAATACAAATATTTCAGGGTCTTTTGCAATGGCTCTTGCAATTGATAAACGTTGTTTTTGCCCTCCAGAAACATTTCCTCCACCTTGTGAGATTGGATCTTTATATTTCTTTTCTTTGTCTTCTATAAATTCCGTTGCTTGTGCTATTTCTGCTGCTTCATACATTTTTTCATCTGACATATTATCATCTGAATATTTAATGTTTGATTCAATTGTTCCTGAGAATAAAACTCCTTTTTGTGGTACAAATCCAATTATATCTCTTAAATCTTTTTGTGAAACTTCTTTAATGTTTACACCATCTATTAAAATTTCTCCACCTGTTACATCATAGAATCTTGGTAATAAATTTACTATTGTTGATTTTCCACTTCCTGTACTTCCGAATAATTGCTGTTGTCTGACCAGGTTTTGCTGTAAAATCAATATCTGATAATATTTCTGTATCTGCATCAGGATAACGGAAAGATACATTTTTAAATTGTACTAATCCCTTTTTGTTTTCATCAAATTTTTTTGTTTTTGGAGCATCTTTTATGCTTATATCTTTTTCAATTACTTCATTTATACGTTTTGCAGATATTGCAGCTCTTGGTAGCATAATAGAAATCATTGAAATTACTAAGAAGGACATAACAATATGCATTGTATATTGAATAAATGCCATCATATCTCCTACTTGTATTAATCCTTCATCTATACTATGAGCTCCTACCCAAATAATTAAAATTGCAATTGAGTTCATAATGAACATTAGTAATGGCATCATCATAGACATAGCTCTGTTAACAAAAATATTGGTTTTCATTAAATCAAAATTTGCTTTTTCAAATCTTTCTTCTTCTTTTTTCTCTTTATTAAATGCTCTAATTACTGGTAATCCTGTTAATATTTCTCTTGATACAAGATTTAGTCTATCAATTAAATCTTGTAGTTTTTTAAATTTAGGCATAGCAAGAATAAATAATGTTCCTATTACAAATAAAATAGCTAAAATGGCAACTCCTATAACCCAAGCCATACTATTATCAGTATTTGTAAGTACTTTTGTAAAACCACCTATTCCCATAATTGGTGCATATACTACTACTCTAAATAACATAGCAAGTAGCATTTGTATTTGTTGAACATCATTTGTACTACGAGTTATTAAAGATGCTGTAGAAAATTCTGATAATTCTTTATTAGAAAATGTAGTTACTTTTTTAAATACTTTTTCTCTTAATGTTCTTCCAAGTTTAGCAGCAACTCTTGCTGATAATAACATAATTATGACTGCAGATACCATACTAATTAATGCAACACCTAACATTTGCAATCCTGTATACAAAATATAATCATTTTGAAGTTTGTCAGTATCTACACCAGCATTTTTGTATATTACTTTTACAGAACTAATAGCTGCCTGACTTTTTATTGAATCTGACATTTGTTCTATTTTTGAAGTAAAACTTGATAACATTTGATTTCTTTGAGTTTCTGGTATACCTTTAATAATTTCCATTAAACTTTGTGATGCAAATAACTGCTTTTGAATTTCAGCCATATTTTCTGTGATTTTTTCTTTAATCTGGTTTGCTGTTTCTTCATCTTCAACAGTAGTTAATATCATAAGTGGTGTGGAAATTAATGTTTCAAATTCTTCTTTTTCATCATTATTTAGTTCTTTTAATATGTAAAGTGTGTCTGACTCTATATTTTTATTTTTTCCTAAATATTTATTTGTAATTTTTGTTTCGAATTCATTTTGTTCATTTCCGATTAAAGAATAATTGTCTAAAATTTCTTCATCTTTATCTGTAAATAATAGCAAATTATTCATATCTTCTTTTGTAATTATTTCTGGTATTGCTGATTCTATTCCTCCTGCTTGAATTCCTCCATTTACAATTTTAGATGTATAGTCTGGTAATGCTAAATCAGCAGTTGCTTGCACACATAATAAAATGATTATTACAAGAACTGACCAAAATGATTGTTTTAAATTTTTTAAGACTTTAAACATTGTTTCTTCCTTTCTTGTTTTATTTTCTTAAATTGTTTTTAATAAATAAACACTGTATCTTAAATTATATTTGATACAGTGCTTATTTGTCAACTTTATTTATGTGAATTTTTAGTGAAATTTCTACATTTTTCTAAATACTCCTCCAACTTTTCCTAAAATTTCACAAGTTGGAACAATTATTGGATCCATTGTAGAATTTTCTGGTTGTAATCTAATATGGTCTTTTTCTTTATAAAATGTTTTAACTGTTGCTTCATCTCCAATTAATGCTACTACAATTTCTCCATTCTTTGCTGTGTTTTGTTTTTTTACTAAAATATAATCTCCATCTAAAATTCCAGCTTCTATCATACTTTCTCCTCTAACAGTAAGCATAAAGCTTTCAGAGTTTCCAACAAAATCAATTGGAATTGGGAAAGTATCTGTTATGTTTTCTACTGCTAAAATTGGCTCTCCAGCTGTAATTCTACCTACTATTGGAACTTCTACTAATTCTTTTTGTGTATAGAAGTCTTTGCTTGATGTTTTCTTTGGCTCTCCTGAACCTCCTTTTAATAGTCTTAAGGTTCTTCCTTTTTTATCTTGTTTTTTAATATATCCTTTTTCATCTAATTTTGCTAAGTATCCGTGTACTGTTGCTGTTGAACTTAATCCTACTGCTTTTCCTATTTCTCTTACTGATGGTGGATATCCTTGTGTCATAATTTGTTTTTCAATGAATTTTAATATTGCTTTTTCTCTTTTATTTAATTCTGGTCTTTTTCTAGGCATATCTATCACTCCATTTCCATATTTTTCATTATCATATCATACAAACAAAAAAATGTCAAACATATTTTTGACATTTTTAAGATTTCTTTTCTATAATATTGAATATTTCTCATAAATATAATTAATATTATTTTATATAAATGCTTGGATCTACTTGTAAAGAGTCTTTTAGTATCTCAAAATGTAAGTGTGGCTCATCTGTAATCTCAAATACTCCTGTGTTTCCAACTGTTCCTATTGCTTGTCCTTTTTCTACTTTTTCACCTTCTACTACATATTCAGAAGTTAGCAAATTAGAATAAATTGTTTGATATCCATCTCCATGGTCTATTACAATTGTTAAGCCATATCTTGGATCATTTTTAATTGATTTAACTGTTCCCGCTTCTGCAGAATTTACTACTGTTGTTTTATCTGCTTTTATATCTATTCCTAAATGTGTTGTCCATTCTTCTAATGTGTCTGAATATATTAGATTATCTTTTGCATATTCTCTTACTATATCTCCTTTTACTGGTTTTGCAAAGCTTAATTCTTTTTTGTTTTCTTGTGTTGTATTATTAGTTTTATTTTGATTTTCTGTAACATTTTCTTTACTTGAAGTATTTTTTGTTTGGTTAGTCGTACTTGCTGTATTTGTTGTATTACTTTTTGTAGTTTGACCTACTGTATTTACATTGCTAGACATATTCATAGTATTAGTATTTAGTTCATTTTCTGATTCCTCCACTGATTTTCCAATCTCTATACTGGTGCTTTCAGTTTGTTCATTGTTTTGAGTATTTTGTGTGTTATTTGTCATATTAGCCATTTTTTCTAAACTCATTGTACTATTTTTTACATTATCACTTAAATTCTTGCTATAAATAAATAAAGCAATTACGATAACTGCTAAAATAGCAACTCCAATACCTGCATATAAAATAATTTTGTCTGTTAAAGTTTTATCTTGCACATTTGCTTTTCTATTTTGTCTTCTCATATAATCCTCCTTAAATAGTTTTATTAATAAAATTATTTCCTATTTTGAAAAGATTATACATATTAAATGGAATTTATTTCTTTTATTTCTACATTTGAATAGAAATGATGAATAATGTCTTCAAAGTTTTTTCCATCTTTTGCAAGACTATCTGCTCCTGTTTGGCTCATACCAACACCATGTCCATATCCTTTTACTGTAAATTTAATTTTTCCTTCTTGTTTTGTTATTTCAAAATTTGCAGATTTTAGATTAAAAATTTTTCTTGCCTCTACTCCTGAAATATTATGATTTCCAAATTTAACTGTTTTTACTCTATTGCTATCTGTGTATTCTATTATTTTAATATCTTCTTCATTTGAAAAATCAATTTTAATGTCTTCATATGTTGCTTTTAATTTATTTATTAATTCATCATTTGAAAGTTCAACTTCTGAAAGATACTGTGAATATCCTTCTTCTCCTGCTGTTTCTACTACTTGTAAATATGGATATCCACTTCCTCCCCAAACATTTACAGGGATTTCTGTTTTTCCTCCACTATTAGAATGAAAGAAAGCATTTATTGGCTGATTTTGATAGGTAATAATTTTTCCGTTTTGTTTCATTTACACATTGTTCTATTTTTGCCCAATTACTTTCTCTTTTGCTTTCTTCCCACCTTTCTAATCGTTTTTCTTTTGAAATCCAAGCTTGACAGCAATTAGAATCATCACAGATATCAGCATTTTCGTGTTTTTTATTGTTTACCTTATAAATAGTATAAGTTCTTGCAACTACTGCTTGTGCTTTCAATGCTTCTATTTCATAATCTACTGGCATTTCTGCTGATACTACATTGTATAGGTAATTATCTAATTCTATATTTTCTACTTGTCCAGTTTCTTTATGTAATAATTGTATAGTACCATATTTTTTATAGTTGTATTTTTCTTCTGTTTTTTCAGATGTTTCGGTATTTGTTTCTTTTTCTTTTTCATTTTGTTCTTCACTTTTAGCATTTGTAGGAATTTCTGTTTTTGTTAAAATCGCAGGTAGCAGAAAACAAATAAATATAAAGGCAAAAAAATATAACAAAAATTTTTTCACAACTACATCTCCTCCTTTTATTAGAAAAGTTGATATGTTAATTTCTTTCTCATTTTTTCTAAAATTTTACGTTCTGTTCTTGAAACCTGTACTTGTGTAATTCCTAAAATTTTTGCTACTTCTGATTGTGTTTTTTCCTTATAAAATCTTAAAAGTATAATTTCTCTTTCTCTTGCTTCTAATCCTTCTAGTAATTCTTTTATTGTTAATTTATTTGTTATTATTTCCTCTTCATTTTGGTTGTCACTTAAAGTTTCTAATAGACTAATAATATTTCCATCTTTCTGATTTGTATAAGTGCTTGATTCTATTGATTCTATACTACTAGTAGATTCTAAAGCTAAAACTATATCTTCTTTTGAAGTTTTTAATTCTTTTGTTAATTGATTAATTGTTATTTCTTTACCTTTTTTATAGAAGTATTCTTTTTGTAACTCTTTTATTTTAATTGCTAATTCTTTTATACTTCTACTAACTTTAACAGGTCCATCATCTCTAATGTGTCTTTTTATTTCTCCAATCATATATGGCACAGCATAAGTTGATAGTTTAACATCAAAGCTTAAATCAAAACGCTTTATTGATTTTATAAAACCTATACACGCAATTTGATATAAATCTTCTATTTCATATCCTCTTCCATTAAATCTTTTTACTATACTCCATATTAATCCATTATTTCTTTCTATTAGTTTTTCCAATTCGCTGTTATCTCCGTGCTTGGGCTTCTTTTATTGCTTCATAATCGTTTTCATACATATATTTTTTAACCCCTACTTTTTTAATCTTTTGTAATTACTTGAATTTCCTCTTTGTCATCTACTTTAGGTTTTATTTTCTTTTTCATAGTTACTTTTGTACCTAAATCTAATACTGACTCTACTTTTACTTCATCCATAAAGCTTTCCATTATTGTAAATCCCATTCCTGATCTTTCTAAATTTGGTTTGGTTGTGTATAATGGTTCTTTAGCCATATCAACATTTTCAATTCCTTTTCCTGTGTCTGATATTTCTAGTATTACTTCATTTTGTTTTATTTTTCCTACAATTTTTACTATTCCTTGCTTATTCTCATATCCGTGAATAATACAATTTGTTACTGCTTCTGATACAGCAGTTTTTATGTCTGCAAGTTCTTCTATGTTTGGATCAAGTCCAGATACAAAAGCAGCTATTGTTATTCTTGCAAATGCTTCATTATTTGCTTTACTAATAAATTCTAATTTCATTTCATTTTCAAAATTATCTTCCATTTTACTATCTCTCCTTTCTTATGATGCTTTTATTTCTTCTGTTGCATCTGGAATTAGTTTTAAAATTCCGCTCATTTCGAAGATTTTTCTAACACTTTGTGTTAGGTTTGCAACTCCAAATTTTGCACCTATGATATTGGCAAATTTATATCTTCCAATTATCATTCCTATTCCTGCACTGTCCATGAAAGTAACACTATTAAAATCAAATATAACTTTTTTAGGCATATATCTTTCCATTTCATAATCTGCTCTCCTCCTTATCTTTTGTACACTACAATCATCAATTTCTTCTGTTATTTTAAAAACTAGAAGCTTGTCCTCTTCATAAAATTTCGATTCCATATTTGTCTCCTTTCGTTTTTCTTTTAAGATTATAATATGTTTTCCATTATTTTCCAAGAGCGAAATCGTAGAAGTTTTGTCGATTCATAAGAAGTTTTCGACATTTTAATACATTCTCAATTAGCTTTCTTAGAATATAAAAAAAGACACTTAAAATTTATTAAGTATCTTTTTTGGTATTATTGTAATTTTTCAAGCATTGCTCTATATTTTTCAAGTTTTGCTTTTTCTTCTTCGATTTTTGCTTGTGGTGCTTTATTAATAAATCCTGGGTTAGATAGCATTTTTTCACATCTTGCAACTTCTTGCTCTAATCTTTGTATTTCGTTTTCTTTTCTTTTTCTTTCTTCCTCTTTATCAATTAATCCTTCTAATGGCATATATAATTCTATTTCATCTTGTATTATTTGAATAGCTTCTTTTGGAATATCTATTTTTTTGTCTTGAATTTTTATTGTTTTTCCAAAACCTAATTTTAATATAAAATCTTTGGCTTCTTCCAATTCTTCTTTATATTTTGGAGTTACAAATATTAAGTCTGCTTTTTTAGATGGATGAATATTTTTTACTGCTCTTACATTACGTATCTCTATAATAATTTCTTTTATTTTTTCTATAATGTCATTTTTCTCATCATAATCTACTCTCTGCTTTATTTCTGGCCAACTAGATATCATTAATTCTTTGTTATCATAATTAATTAATTCAGAATAAATTTGAGATGTTACAAATGGCATAAATGGATGTAACAATTTTAGGCTATTACTAAATACATAATTTAAAACAAAACTTACTTGGATTTTTTCTTGTTTATTCTCACTATATAATCTAGTTTTTACTATTTCTATATACCAATCACAAAATTCATTCCAAATAAAACTATAAATATTATCTAGAGCTACTCCTAGGTCATAGTCTTCCATATTTTTTGTAACGGTTTTTATTAAATTATCTAATTTATTTAAAATCCATCTGTCTTCAATTTTTAGGCATTCTGATTTATATTTTCCAGTTTCTTTATCTTTTATTGTTTCTGAAAATGCTAAGACTTCTTCTTTTGATGCTAAGTTATTTAAAATGAATTTAGCAGCATTCCATATTTTGTTTGCAAAGTTTGATGCTTGTTCTAATTTCTCTGGCATATATTTTATATCATTTCCCATTGTAGTTCCAGATAATACAGAAAATCTTAAGCTATCTGCACCATATTGTTCTATTACTTCTATTGGGTCTACACCATTTCCTAAAGTTTTTGACATTTTTCTTCCTTGACTATCACGTACAATTCCGTGTATTAAAACATCACTAAATGGCTTTTCTTTCATTACTTCTAATCCTGAGAATACCATTCTTGCAACCCAGAAGAATATAATATCGTAACCTGTTACTAAGACATTTGTTGGATAAAATACTTTTAAATCTTCTGATTCTTTATTTGGCCAACCAAGTGTTGAAAATGGCCATAGTGCAGAACTAAACCATGTATCTAATGTGTCTGGGTCTTGTTCTAAATTATTTGAATTACATTTTTCACAAGTATCTGGTCTATTTTTAGCTACCATCATATGTCCACAGTCTTGGCAATAATAAGCAGGTATTCTGTGTCCCCACCATAATTGTCTTGAAATACACCAGTCTTGTATATTTTCCATCCAATTAAAATATGTTTTTTCATATCTTTTTGGAACAAATTTTACATCACCATTTTTTACTGCTTTTATTGCAGGTTCTGCAAGTTCTTTCATTTTTACAAACCATTGCTCAGATATTTTTGGTTCTATTGTGTTTTTACATCTTTCACATTTTCCAACATTATGAACATACTCTTCTTCTTTTACTAATGCACCTATTTGTTTTAATTTTTCTACAATTTTTACTCTTGCATCTAATAAATCCATTCCTTCATATTCTGGAACTAAATTACCCATTTTAAAGTTTTCATCAAATACTTCTATAATTTCTAAATTGTGCCTTATACCTGCTTGATAATCATTCATATCGTGTGCTGGAGTGATTTTTACTGCTCCTGTTCCAAATTCTTTTTCTACAAATTCATCTGCAATTATTGGTATTTCTTTGTTCATAATTGGTAAAATACAAGTCTTTCCAACTAAATCTTTATATCTTTCATCTTCTGGATGAACTGCAATTGCTGTATCTCCAAGCATAGTTTCAGGTCTTGTTGTTGCAACTATAATAAATTTGTCTTCTCCTTTAACTTTATACCTAATATGCCATAAATGTGAATTTTCTTCTTTGTATTCTACTTCTGCATCAGATATAGATGTGTTGCAATTTGTACACCAATTTACCATTCTTTTTCCTTTATATATTAGTCCTTTGTTATACAAATTTACAAATTGCTCTAAAACCGCATCTGATAAGCCTTCATCTAATGTAAATCTTCTTCTTTCCCAATCACAAGAACATCCTAACTTTCTTTGTTGTTCTTGAATTGTTCCTCCATAAAGTTTAGTCCAATCCCAAGCTTCCTCGATAAATTTTTCTCTTCCTAAATCTTGTTTTGTTTTTCCTTCTGCTTTTAATTTTTGTACAATTTTCATTTCTGTAGAAATAGAAGCATGGTCACTTCCTGGAAGCCATAAAGTGTTATACCCTTGCATTCTTTTATAACGAATTAAAATATCTTGGATTGTTCCATCTAGTGCGTGACCCATATGTAATTTTCCTGTTACATTTGGTGGTGGCATCATTATACAATAGCTTTCTTTATTTTTGTCCATACTTGGTTTGAAGTACCCTTTTTCTTCCCAATGTTTATATAATTTTTCTTCAAAATCTTTTGGATTGTATTTATCATTCATCTTGATTCACCTTCCTCTTCTTTTTCTTCTTGTTTCCATGGTCTAGCATCTTTTTTCCATTTTTCTGGAATTTGGGTAAATGTGACTTCTTTTGGCTTTTTGTTTGAAAATCGCCTAAATGTTTCTTCATCAATTTTTCCATTTGCTATCATTTCTTTTCCCATACAACATAATATATGAAGCATATTACTACGGATTTTTTCTTCATCGATTGCTAAATATGCTTTTTTCTCTTCTTGTGTTAATTCTCTTTCATAAATTGCTATAATAAGTGAATATGTTTCATTCATTTTAGTTCTTTCAATTTCTTCTAATCTTCTTTTTCTTTCTGCTTCTTCATCTTTAAGTCGTTTTCGTAAATTATAATTTTGTTTTTCTAAAAAATCTTTATAAGATTTTTTTGTTAGATCATCATCAATCATTTCACTTTCCTCCTTGTTTAATAAAAAAACAAAAAATCGCCCTTAAACTTAAGGGCGAGATTTTTCTCACGGTACCACCTTAATTATAATTTTATTTCTAAAATTACATCTCAATTAGCTTTTAACGTTGCTTATGCGGGTATATAAATACCAACTAAAAAGCTACCTTCCACTTATATTAGCATAAAGAAGCTTTCAGCCCATGACTTCTTCTCTCTAAAAGCAAGATAAGTGTACTCCTCTTTTTTACGTCTGTTACATATTATGTTTGTTATTATAACACATATCTAATAACATTGCAACTTTTTTGTTACATTGCTCTTCTATATAATTCTATGAAGTCTTCTTTTGATGTTTCTCTTGGATTTCCTGGTTTGCATGGATCTTGCATTGCCTTGTCTGCTAACATTTCAAAATCTTCTTCTTTTGCTCCATAATCTTTTATTGTTTGAGTAATTCCAACTGATTTGCTTAATTCTGATATCATCCATACAAATGTATTTATGACATCTTGGTCATTTAAGTTCTCTGCATCTGGTCTTCCTATATTTACTAGTATTTCTCTAAATCTTTGTGCTGTTGCAGGGTCTTCTCCATTAAATCTCATAACCGTTGGCAATAACATAGCATTTGCAATTCCATGTGGTGTATCATATACTGCTCCTAATTGATGAGCCATTGAATGGACAATTCCAAGTCCAACATTAGAAAATCCCATTCCTGCTATATATTGTGCCATTCCCATTTTCTCAATTGCCTCTTCATTTTTTTCATTAACAGCTGATGGTAAATATTTAAATATCATTTGAATTGCCTTCATATGAAACATATCTGACATATCATTATGTGCTTTTGTAATATATCCTTCTACAGCATGTGTTAAAGCATCCATTCCTGTTGCTGCTGCTAAGCTTTTTGGCATAGATTCCATTAATTCAGAATCTACAATTGATAAAATTGGTATATCATTTGGATCTACACATACCATTTTTATTTTAGCATCTTCATCTGTTATAACATAGTTAATTGTTACTTCTGCTGCTGTTCCAGCTGTAGTTGGAAGTGCAATTACTGGCATTGCTTTATTTTGTGTATTTGATAGACCATTTAATGATTTTACATCTGCTCTATCTGGATTTGTCATAACAATTGAAATTCCTTTTGCAGTATCAATGCTAGAACCTCCACCTACTGCAACAATAACATCTGCTTTTGAAAGTTTACAAGCTTTTACTCCATCTGTTACATTTTTAATAGTTGGGTTTGGTTTTATTTTAGAATATAACTTATATTTTATTTTTTCTTTTTTTAGTATCTGTTCTACTTTTTTAGTTACCCCAGCTTCTACTAAAGCTTCGTCACTAACTAAAAATACTTTTGTAAATCCTCTCTTTTTAATTTCATTTGCAAGTTCTTCTCTTGCTCCTTTGCCAAAATATGATGTTTCATTTAGTACAAATTTTGTGCTCATTTTATTTTCCTCCTTTGTTTTTATATTGGATTTAATCTCCTAAATTTATACCTATATTTCTTGCAGTTTTTATTAAGTCATGATCCATTGGGACTTTTCTTAAATTGCTTTCCTCTGTATTTCCTGATACAGCACCAATTTTTGTATTTTTTCCTACCACTTCTTCTAAAGATACACTATCTAATTTTCCGTCTTTAATTACTGCTAATGTTCCAAATTTTCCTTCTAGTGCAAGTTCCATTGCCTTTGTTCCATACTTTGTAGAAAGTACTCTATCAAATGCTGTTGGCGTTCCACCTCTTTGCATATATCCTAGTGTTGTATTTCTTGCCTCTAAGCCTGTTAATTCTTCTAATTGCTTTGCAACAACTTGTCCTACACCGCCTAATTTTGTATTATCAACACCTGAACCATTATTACGAGTTCCAAGTATGGTTAATTCTCCTCCTTTTGGTTTTGCACCTTCTGCAACTATTACAATACTGAAATTTTTTCCTCTTTTTTTTCTGTTTTCAATTTTTTCTGCTACTCTATTTATATCATAAGGAATTTCTGGAATTAATGCAACATCTCCTCCTCCTGCTATTGCTGCTTCTAATGCAATCCATCCGGGCATATCTTCCCATAACTTCTAAGACCATAATTCTATGATGTGTTGCACCTGTTGTATGTAATCTATCAATTGCCTCCATTGCTACTGATACTGCTGTATTGTATCCAAAGGTAATTTCAGTACATGCAACATCATTATCTATTGTTTTTGGAACTCCTATTACATTTACTCCTTTTGTTGAAAAGTCTCTTGCTGATTTTTGTGTTCCATCTCCTCCCAGTGTAAAAATACAATCAAATCCAAATTCTTTTATATTTTTGATTGCTTCATCTGACATATCTTTATATTCTATTTGCCCATCTTCATTAATAATTTTATAATTGAATAAATTTGCATTTGTAGAAGATCCAATAATAGAGCCCCCCATTGGTAATATTCCAATTGCTTCTCCATTTGCTGCTGTTGATAATAATTCAAAGTCTTTTTTTAATAATCCATTATATCCATCAAGAATTCCATAACACTCTATACCGTTATTTTCAGCTGTTTTTACTATTGCTCTAATTACTGCATTAAATCCTGATACATCTCCACCATTTGCTAATATACCAACTTTTTTTAACATTAAAAATCCTCCTTAAAGTTTTATCTTTTTCATTTTATATTATATCAATAATTATTTTTTTTACAACAGTTTTAGAAAATTTTTTATAATAAAATGATTTTAATACCAAAAACTTATTTTTTTCTTTTTTAAAAATTCAATCTAACTATATGTATAAAACATTTTTGTGACATTAAATGTCGATACAATTCTTGAAAAAATTGTGTAATAATTAATTTAATTAATTATTAAGGTGATTATATGATAAAAGAAAAAAGAAAAGCAAAAAAATATACTCAAGAAAAAATGTCTCAGCTTCTTGGTATTAGCTTAAGGCAATATGTAAGGATTGATAATGAAGAAGATTTACCAAGAAGAGATGTTCTAAAAAACTTAATTGTTGAATTAGATTTGACTAATGAGGAAATAGGAAAATATATTAGAAAAATGACGCGTAGTGCCTAAAAAAATAAGGGCTTATTTTTTTGCCCTTTTTTGCTTATTTTATTTATTTGTAATATGTATATTTTCAATTGTACTTTGTATTTCTCTTGATACAATGTTTTGAATTTGCGCTACTTCTTCTTGTTTTAATTCGTCTGCTCTAATAATTACATTAACACTATCTCCATTTACAAATATAATACTATTTTCAAATCCTTTAGTTTTAATTAAATTTTCACATATCATAATAGCATTTTTAGTTTTATTTATTTTTTCTATTTCTTCTGTCGCAGATTGCCTTTGTGTTTCTAATGAATGTTCACTATTTAAAACGTTTTCATATGTTTCTAACATTTGTGAATACATAGAATCTCTTTCTAGTTTAGATTGCACAAAATAATCAACTTTTGAATCACTAGATGTTTCTTGTGTTTGGTCTGTTTCTTTTTCGTCTTTTATTTCATTTGTATTTGAATTTTCTTCTTCTACATTTGAATTTGTTGTCATATTGCTTGTATCATCTTTTGCAACATCATTACTATTTACTAAAGTTGCATCACCTATATCTGCTACTTGTGTATCATCTTTTGCATCCATTTGCATTGCTGTTTCAAGTGCAACCTGTTTTTCAGTATAACTTGTATAATTTAAATATCCTGCTACCATTAAAATTAAAACAGCAAAATATATAATAATTTGATTTTTTTTAATAATTTTCATCATAACACCTCAGTTCATTTCAAATACTTGTATTTTATGTGTAGAAAGTCCTGTTACAGCTTCTACTGCTTGTATGATGTTTGCTTTTATTTCTGGATTACTTGCACCTTTTGCTGTTATAATAGCACCTTCTAATTTAGGTTCAATTACTTTTTGCGTAATTGGCTTTTTGACTCCATCATCACTTTCTTCATATATTATATCTTTTTGTGAGTCCGTTTCTTCTATTTTTCTTGTTCCTCCAGATGTGTCATTTTCTTCAGTATTGCTAGTTTTAGTTGTTTCATTATACATTGCAACAATTTGACTAGATTCTGAATAATTAATAAATGCTTTTACTTCTCCTACCCCTTGGATTTTAGAGAGTATATTTTCTAATTGTGATTCTAAATTAATTGTTGTTTCATTTTCTTCTAATTTTATAGAATTTAATTTTGAATTATTATTTATGTCTGCTAATTGCTTAGAACTACTTGTATTTTCACTTTTATTGGTTGATTTGTTTCCATTCCATATAATATTAATAATTACAATTGTTATAATCATTAGTACAATAAAAAATACTAAATTTTCAATTTTCTTTTTATTATCTTGTTCTCCTTTTTCTGTATTTTTTGAAATTAATTTTTTTAATTTATCTCCAAACATTTTTCGTTCACCTCATATTCTTCTATTAAAAATTTTTTTATGTTTTGAATATCAGTTTTATTTAAGTCTTTGGTGTCATTTTTTGAATTGTCTTCTTGTTTTTTTTCTTTGCTTATACTTGCATCAACTGGCCTTATTTTTTGAATTTCTGCAACTATTCTATTTTCTATTTTTTTTATTTCATTTGAATCATTAGTTATATTTTCCTTGCTTTTTTCTAATTTATTTGCATCTAGCTTGATCTTTGTAATTTGAGTTTCCTCTTCTTTATCTGATATAGATACTTTGACTTTACAATTTTTTACTTCATATCCTTTTTCATTTAATTTTTTTATAATGTCTTTTTGCAATTCATCTTGATACAGCTCTTCTAGTCTTTTATCCATAGATGTCTGATTTTTACTATATTCATTTAAGTCAATATTTTCTATATTATCAATTGATGAAAATGTTGAAAGTATTTCTTTATTAGATATAAATGGTGAAATCATTGTAAATATAATATAAATTCCCATTACCATTCTAATATATTTTTTAGTTTTATTATTTGGAAGTAACATTTCTAAAATTGATATAATTACAACTGTTAATCCAAATGTTTTAACCCATGAGCTTAAAAAATTTACCATTTTTATTTAAATATTTCTCCTTTATCTATACATCATTCCACTATTTGATATCTTTAATACTAATGCCGTTCCAATAATAATCATAAAAGAAATACTACTTAATATTGCTAAAAATATTTTAAAAACATCCCCTGTTTGATCTAATAAATCAGTAATCTTATTATCAGCAATAACTTGAGTTATTCCCGATAGTATTTTATATATTGCACTTAAGACCAGTAATTTAATAATTGGCATAACACAAATGCCTATAATAATTATTATTCCAACAAAACCTACCGCATTTTTTAATATTATTCCTCCACCGAAGAACTGTATCTACTGCATCTCCTAATATTTTACCTACTACTGGTATAGCAGTACTTACTACTGCTTTTGTTGTTTTAGCTGTAATTCCGATCTACGCTACTTGACATTGTTCCTTCTAAAGAAATAATCCCTACGAAAATAGTCAAAACAATTCCTAAAAACCATACTACTCCAGATTTAAGCATTTTCGATAATTTATCAATTTTTATGCTGTCAGAAAGTTTTGAAATAATTACTAAGCTTGTGAAAATAAGCATTAATGGAATTATTAGATTTTGTATAATATTTCCCATAAAATTTATAGCAAATAAAATTATGGGTTCTAAAATTCCACTTGTAGTAATACTTCCTGTTGCCATCATTAGAGTAATTAAAAGTGGTACTAATAAATGCATAAATCCTACTAAATTATTGGTTGTATCTTGTACCATTTTTACAACACTCGTAAAATTTGTCATAATGATAGTTACAATTAAAATATATTGTACATAATAAATTAATTTGGAAATGCTATCATTTTCTAAGCTTTCACTAATTGCTTTTAAAATACTGTGTATAACAATTATTGCTAAAATACTTCCTACTACTTTTATTGAAGAAACTACTTCTTCTCCTAATAATTTAAATATACTTGTTATCAAGCTTGAATTGTCAACTTCGCCATTAATTGCATCATTTAGTATTTCTTTAATATCTATATTTTCAAAAGAATCACCTAAATACTGCTTAGAATTATTTAAAAAATCTTGTATTTTATATTCTTCTTGTTGCTCGTTTATTGTTTCTTCCTGATTGGCTATTACAGTTAAATTAGGAAATAAAATAAAAAATATAATTAAAAGAAATATTGTTACTTTTTTCATTTGTACTCCTTTTTATGGCAATATATTTAATATTATTTCTAATAAACTTGATATAATTGGAATTGACATTGTTATTATTATTATTTTGCTTCCCATTTCTATTTTACTTGCAATTGCACTTTCTCCTGAATCTTTACATATACTAACAGCAAATTCTGATAAAAAGGCAATACCAGTTATTTTTATTAGAACTAATAAAAATTTACTGTTTATAGAAGCTTTATCTGCAAATGATTGTATTAGTGATACAATACCTTGTAATTTATCAATTACAAGAACTAAAATTAAAAGTCCTACTGCTATACTAATGTAAATTGCAAATTCTGGTTTGTACTGTTTTAATAATATAATTATTATTAGACCGATTAAACTGATTCCAACTATTTTAATAATTTCCACTTTTGTTTTTATTCCCTTCTAAAGATTAAAAATCGTTCTTACCGTGTCAAATAATCCGCTGATTTCTTTTATTACCATTGTTAATACAATTACTAAACCTGCTAAAGTAGTCATCATTGCTTGATCTTCTCTTCCTGCTCTTACTAAGACTTGATGTAAGACAGCAACTAAAATTCCAATTGCTGCTATTTTAAATAATAAATTGATATCCATAATTTTTATATTTCCTTCCTAGCATAATATAATAACAATAGCTAATCCTATTGTTGTTCCTAATTTGCTATATAGTTTTTCATTTTTTTCTTTTTCTTTTTCTGCATCTTTTAATTGACTATCTAAAAATTTTTCAGTTATTTCAATTTGACTTATTTGACCTTCTATGTCAGTTTGTCCTAATAATTTTGATAATGTTTTTAACACATATTTATCTTCTTTAGAAAAACTGTTTTTACTTTCTTCTATTGCTTCTTCCCACGCTTTATTTGCTGTCATTGTTTTCATTTTTTCTTTTGATAGTTCAAATACTTGTCCTACATTATAATTTACATTTTTAGAAATCTCACTAAATATTTCTGGTATCGGTTCATATGTAAATTTAACTTTAGTTTTAAATATATTTAAAGCATTTTTCATTTCTTCTAAATCTTTTACTCGTATTACATATTTTTTCGATAGATATCTACCAACTAAACTACAACTAACTAATATAAAAAATAAAATTATATATTTTAAAATTTGCATA
>CANRFI010000002.1 GCA_947629855.1 uncultured Clostridia bacterium | reverse complement strand
ACTTTATATAGAATTTTTAATTTTATAACAGGAATTTCTCTTACTGAATATATTAGAAATAGAAGATTAAGTATGGCAGGGCTTGAACTTATAAACTCTAATATAAAAATAATAGATTTAAGTATAAAATACGGATATGATTCTCCAATTTCATTTTCAAGAGCATTTAAAAAGTTTCATGGAATAAAACCAAGTGAAGTAAAACAAAATTCCAAATATATAAAAAATTTTCCTCCATTCACTTTTGCAAATAATATATTGAATAACATTGAACTAGATTTTAAAATAAATAAAGAAAGTAATTTAAATTTTTATACAGTCTCTAAAAAATGCTATCTTGAAGATATAAAAGTTGTTGCACCTAATTTTTGGAAAGAACTAAGATCTAGTAATTGTTACTCAGAAATTTTTAATGATACTACTTTCGGAATTATTGAGTATGATGAACTTTTTCCTACCCCTAAGACAGCAAAATATCATATAGCTTCAAAAAAGCAATTTGTAGGTAGTTCAAAACTTATTATTCCAGAATCAACATGGGCTATGTTTGGTGTAAAGGAAGTTAGTGGAGATGCTATGTCTAATTTAAGTTTCTATGTTTATAAAAATTGGATACCTTATTCTGGTTATAATATTCGAAGTATTCCAGAAATAGAAGTTTATTATAAGGATCATACAGAATGGTGGTTGCCTATAGAAAAAAATAGTTAGTTATTATTGTCTGGTTGTAGTGTTTTTATTTACAGTCGATTTGATCATTCTCCGTCTGGTGTAACGATTATATATTTTGGTACCGATGACGTAGATATCTACAACTTTTTTTGTTTTCCCCACGATTGACATACAAATATCAATTAAATTATTATCTTTACTTTAACATAAAATTTTTGTCATTTTAATGGTAATATCATTTTTTCTTGATAAATAATATATCGCGTGATAAAATATTGATATAAAAAATTATATATTTGATTCACCTATAACTTATTAATAAACTGAAGGAGGTATACAGTATGGAACATAATAAGCTAAATGCTTCTCTGAATCCGAAGCTACAATTGGAAGGTGAAGAAAGGCAGAAAACCCCATATAAATGGCATTGTAATGGAGATTGCCAATGCTTTGGCGACTTTGTAGGATGTGCGGGGGAGAAAAATATTGACAATGATTCTGAAAGGAATTGTCCATATTACGCGCCTGAAGTATAATACTATAAAAAAAGAAACATTTTTAAAATCTGTACTGAACCCAAAAAGTTAGACTTTTTGGGTTCAGTACAGATCGTTAGAGATGTATTTTAATTTAAAATATTAATCAAACGATACGCCACATTTCTGTGGTATCTCATCTTTCTATAATTATTAGACTCAAAACAAGTGAAAAAGTCAAATGATTTATGAAATTTTTTATTTATTATATTCAATTTCTATAAACTCACCATTATTTAACTTAGTAATTTGTATATCATTTTCTTTTTCATATTTATCAATTTTTTCTCTTAATTTTGCATCTGCTTCATCATAATGAGGATATATGCGTAAATTTGTTAATCCTAATCCTTTATATGTTTTAAATACCTTATCATATTTAGGCTTTGTTCCTTTTTTTATATCATATACCCATTTGCAATCTTCTCCCATTATTATACTACCGGCACTTTCACCAATGTATATTCCTTTTTTTAGAAATTCAATTATATAGTCTTTAAACTTACTTGTATTATTTAATTCTATTAATTCTCCAGGATCTCCACCTATTACATATATTACATCAAATTCTAAAATTCTTTCTAAATTTGATTGCTTAATATCAAGTAATTCTACTTGTTTAGCTCCAATTCTTTCAAGATTATCTTTTACATCTTTTCTAGAATTTATATTGGTGGTTTTCGCTGCATTTCCTATTAATAAAACTTTCTTTCCTCTTGATATTTCTTCAAATAATTTTTCTATTTTTTCACTTCTTTTTCCATTATTATTAAAGCCATTAGCTGTTAAGATTATATTTTTCATATCACACCTTCTTATAATAAAATTTTAAATTTATTTCATGTGCATCATAATACTTTAAAATTCTCCTTTTTCATTTTAACATATTTATATCACATTTATTAGAAAAAATCTAGTAGTTCACAAAATGAGCTATATATAAAATTTTAGTTCATTTTGTGAATTTATTAGTACACTTAGTGAACTTTTACAGTAATTCTTTTCCTCTTAATAGCCTCAAAAATATACTAACTCTATTTTGTCAAGGCTGAGCTTTGCTCATACATTTTAGCCTTGATGAAATAGAGTTAGTATATAAAAATTAAGGTTTAGGAATTAGCAATTTTAGTTTGTTTAGGTTCGCTTAAAACTTTTGTAACTATATTTTCAGTTGACGTTTTTTCATATCTATCTGCTAAATAATCTTTTAATTTAAATAATCTTCTTTTAGCAGTTGCAACTAATTGATCATATGTACAAGCTATTACTTTACTATTAATTTCATCTAACTTTCTTTCAGAAGACATTTTACTATATACCTTGCTACCAACAACAAAAGCATTTATTTCTGTTTTATTTGTGAAACTTCCTGAAAAACTTAATGTTTCAACATATTCATTTGCTTGACTCATTTCATCTTTTCCAATTTCATAACCACCTTTTTTTAGTTCAAGTTTGGAATATAGTTGCATAATCTACACATGCAGATGAAGAGGCTCTTATTTCTATCGCAAGACAATGTGCTACAATTTCGAACAGCGAGCTTTGGGCAAAAACGATTGCGACAAGTATATGCGAAAACTCAGCTGTTACTAGTAAAGTGTTAAAAGAGTTATCCAACTCAAACTTTACTACTTTAACTTATATCGGACATGCAAAATTGGAAAAGCTACAATGATGACTAATTAGACTCCCACAAGGTTACTACCGCGCGGGAGTTCTGTTTTTATTATAACTTAATGCTATTTAATAGAAATAACGCAACTTGATTTTGTTCTGTTGTTTCCATTTCCATAAGTTTAGCCATTGCAAACATCACGAGCTTATATTTTCCAAAATTTATAATTGTAGTTCTATATTCATCATCAATTTCTTTTAACATATTATCAAATCTTACATACATTTCAGGTTTATCATATTTTAGATTAGTATAACTACTATTACTCATACATATTGCTAATCTTAATTTATCTTTTTAGGGCTTTGACTTTGACATAAATCCTAACCCAGTAGGAGTTAATCAAGTACACTTTATAAAATTTATGTTATAGACAGCTTTAACAGATATAAAATTATTGGTTTAAAAGTAGCAGATATATTACATTACTTATCAATATTACTTAATTTTTTTATAAATAAAAAATTAAATGAATCTTTTCTACCTATCATATTTTTAATAATAGTATCATAATCAAAAGGAATACCCAGCTGATTATCACCTATTTTATTAGAATTAATTACATAAAAATTATTATCCTCATCGATATCACTAATCACTAAATAATGTCCATTTTTAGAAAATGTCAAAGGACTTACTTCAGATGGTCCTACATGAATTATAGCCATATTACCTTGCTTTACTAAATCAATTATTTTCTCTTTTTGACTATTAACATTTAAAAAGTCTATTTTTACAATCTCATAAGAAATATTGAATTTATCTTCTTTTATTAATCTTTCTATACAGTATATTAATCCTTTATCGTTTATTCCTCTATTTCTTAAATATGTTTTATCAAAATTACCATTTTTATCAAACAATATTTTTTTTGCTATATCTATTGGATTAACTTTAAAGCCATAGTTTCTTAATATATTAGCTATAGATGTTGGCCCACATCCATACTTTTCTAAACTCCAATCTAAATCAGTAAATTTATCTATTTCTTGTAAATGAAAATCTCTTTGTTTATATCTTATTTTATTATTATTCATATAAAATCACCTTACATATTATTTACTTGCAATATAATAAAGAACTGTCATTGTATAATAAAAATCTTCTTTTTGAAAATTTTGTTTTAATTTATACAACAACTCTTCCATTTCGTTTTTTACTTTTTCTGATACATTACTTTTATTCATTGCACTTCTAAAACCAATGGAACCATCAAAAAATTTTAATCTTTGTTCAAGTGTTTTTCCAATAGTATCACTAACTGAATAATATAATTTAATATTGTCATAACCATTTTGAACTAAGTAATTATAAACTTTTTTACCTATATATCTATCAGTATATTTTGTTATATTTTGCTTTTTCATAATTTCATTTTCATATAAATAAAATATTTTATGTAATAGGTCTTCATTATCTGGATAACAAAATTTAAAACTATCGTCTGGCACTTTAATTATTATTATTCCCCTATCGGTAAGAATACTCTTTAACTTTTTTAAAATTTCTTGTGGATGTTCTAAGTGCTGTAAAACATATGACAAATTTATAACATCATATGTTGAAAATTTATTTAAATTATCAATACTTTTTAATTCAAAACTATATTTTTTATCCTCTCTAAAGTTTACTTTTGCTTCATTTATTGCATTTTCATCAGTATCTATTCCTGTTATACTTGTAATATTATCATATTTATCAAATAGCATTTTAGTTTTAAAACCATTTGAGCACCCAATATCTAAAACTTTTAAATTACTATATTTCAATATTCCAGATTCATTTAAAACATACTCATCAAACTTTTGATTACCAATAGCTTGTTTTTTTAATTTATCCAAATTCCAATTATTACTCATATTATTCTCCTCATTTTTATTTATAATAGCACGAAAATCTCTATTTATCAAGCAAATATTATATTTTGAACAATAATTAAATAAGATAATTTATGAGTCTTCCGCTATGATTCCACTGACATCTTTACAAAACGAAGTTTTGAAAGTGTCATAGTGGGTTACATACTTTCATAAAAAAGTTATGTAACAGTTTATATTTATTCACTTGCTTGTTACCTATTGAAAGGCAAATGTTGAAAAAAATTGGAGCAAATTTTTTAGTGTACTTAACTAATGCATTCTCCCCTATGAGTTTTGACCAATGGTACAAAACTCGGGGGAATAATATAGTACATACTGAAAAAACTAATAAAAAATACCATCCTTTTTCAGAATGATATTTTTATTTATCTGTTTTATAGTTCGAACAAATACGTCGTTGGTGCAGATGTTAAGTTTTAAATCTTTATAGTCCGCTATTTATAAGCAATTTTCCTTATTTACTCGAGTAAGTTACGAGCAAATAACTTAATATTAAATAATGTTATATTTTGTTTAAAAATAAATTCGTTTGCATAATTGTTTCAGTACAAAGCTGGTCGAAACGAAATGTTGATGCCGTCAGTCGATGCACCATACTCTTCACGGTGAGAAGCAGGGCAAGAAGAATAATTATCAACAAACGATCCCCCTCTTGCGCTACATGGAGAGCGAAATTCATTGTCATGTTCTAAAGCCCACTCATGTTGATTTCCTGCAAAATCATAGATATTTAATCTATTATTTCTTTCTACTATTCCTGTGCTAAATATCGGTGCTCCACTTGGTGGAGATGATAATACTTCCGGCTTTGTGTAATCTTCTGGAACTTTTTGCCATGTTTCAGGACTACCAAACCAAATATAATATTTACCATTACCATTTTCAACAGTAAACTCTTTATTAGTATAATTTCCCCATTCTCCACTATCTGAATTAATACTTGCTATTATACTTGCTTTCTGGCTATCCCCTTGTTCTTTTACTTCTTTTTCTTCTATAAATTTACATACTAAATCCCATTGGATTCCAAATAGTAAACTACTTGTTTTACTACTATCTGGTGTCATGTTACTTGATAATTTTTGTGCTTCATTACAGTAAACCCTATTATATGGTATTGCATCTTTTTGACTTATTGCTTTTGGTGAAGTAGAAATATCTATGCGAGGGCAATTTAAATTTGTTCTTCCTAATTTTAAACTTTCTTCATCTGTTCCTGTTGTTCCCTCTATTCCTGCTTCATATCTTCCTATCCAAAATCCTCCATTATTATATACACTTTTTAACATTGCTTGATAGGTATTTTGATATTCACTATAAGTTAATCCACATCCAGATGTGTCATTTAATTTTTCTGTTATTTTTGCATAATATTTTGTTCCAGACTCATAACTTTCTGCTTTCTCTACTCCAGTATTATCCTTATAAATTGTTCCATAATATTTTTTTGCGTTTGTAAAATATGTTTCTGGGTTATAAGTTCCAAGATCTGTTAAATATTTTACTTCGCTATATTCATTTTCTCCGTCATATATTGTACCCAATTTGTCATACCACTCATCTGTTCCACCTTCAGTTTGTGATGCACTTCCTTTTGTATATGGGTCTGCATATGCTTTTAGTACTTTTGTTATTTTATCATAGTCTGTTTCTCCTGATGGCTCTCCTTCTTTTGTATAATCTGGATTTTTATAGATACTTTTTGGTACTTCTATCCATACCCACTCATTATTATTAGTATCTCTTATTACAATTCCTTTATCTACATCATTTAATTCTTCACCATTTTCTTCAACTACTGTTGCTCCTTTTGGCATACTTCCTGCTGGATTTGTTTCTTCTGGATTAACATTTTTAAATGTAATTTCTTTTGGTGGTACTACTTCTGCTATATCTCCTAATCCATCTTCGTCACTTATTGTTGCCTCATATCCATTTCTTTGTATTGTATAACTTCCATTTCCATTGTCTGTTACGCCATCTAATTCTCCTTTTTCTAGTTTCTCATTTAGAAAATCTCCTAAATCTGCGCTACTATTTGTCTTTTTCTCTAATTGCCAATCTGCTACTACTAATTTCATTTCTTCTTCTGCTTGTGCTTTATCATTTGTTGTCTTTGCGCTATTTGCCTTTGTTAATATTCCATTTTCTCCTGTTAAAGTTGCTATTGACACTGCTGCTAAAATTAATAACACGATAATTGTTATAACTAATGCAATTAGTGTAATTCCTTTCTCTTTTTTCAATTTCTTTAGTCTTTTTCCCATTTTGGTTTTCCTCCTTTTTCTTTTTATTTTCTTTGGTCTTTTTGTTTTATGTTATTCTTTTCTTACCATTATACATATTCTACTACTACTTTTTTTGTATTTCAATACTGACTTTAATTTTTAATAAATTTGTAATACATCTGTAACATAAAAACTATTACTAATCCTATGCTTTCCTATGCATTTTTACACATATCTATGCAAAATGAAAAATCCCCTATTTTATGTGTTAAACTTAATTTGTTCGAACAAACTGATTTCTAGAAATCAAATATTTTTATGGGAGATTTTAAACATGAACGAATTAAACAATATTGAAATGAAAGTTTTAAATACAATTGATACAGAAGATAAAAAAATAAATATAAATTTAGGAAAGCCAATAACTGTAGAACAACTTATGGCAATAGAAAGTATGAAAATGATAAAAAATCCTTTTAAGATGTTATGTGTAAAAGATGTTATGCGTGATTTAAATATTTGTGAAACAGTCGCTTACAGAACATTTAGAAGAAATGACTTTCCCTCTATAACTATTGGAAAATCAAATCAAGTAATGCTTCTTCCTTATTTAATATGGAAGATGAATAAAAGAGTTTAGGTGGTGTTAATATGGAAAAAAATAAAAAAGCAAAAATTGGAAGTGTATACTACGATAAAAGAGATAAAAAATGGAAATGTTGTTATTATATCTTTGATAAAGAATCAAATTCTGAAAAAAGAAAATATAAATCATTTAATACAGAAAAAGATGCAAAAGATTTTCTTACAAGCATCCAATATCAAAAAGGAAATGATTTATTCATAAAAAATAACGGTATCCCATTAAATCAACTTATGCGTGAAAATGCAAAGAAAAAATTAGAGTTAAATCTAATTGGTGAAAGAAGTTATGCAAGAATAATAGAAACAATAAAAACTATTGAGAAAAATCCTGTTTCTACAAAAAATATTGATGAAATAACAAGTAATGATATTCAAAACTACTTAAATACACTTAAAGATTACAGCAATTCTACAATAAAAAAGATTAAAGAACAATTTACTCAAATATTTAAGGAAAGTATGAATAAAGGTTATATAACAAGAAATCCCATGGCAGATGTTATTAGACCTAAAAGTAATAAAGAGCGAAGAATTGTTAGAGCTTTAGAAATTGAGGAACAACAAAAACTTACTAACTATTTACTTAATATTCCAATTTCACAAGAGCCCTATAAAGTAGCTTACTTAATAGAAATGTATCTAGGTCTTCGTATTGGAGAAGTTTTAGCTTTAAAAAATACAGATATAAACTTGCATAAAAACTTAATTACTGTAAATAAGACTTTAACTACTGATAAAGAACATAAAGTTGTAATTGGAAATTCTACTAAAACTTATGCTGGAATTAGAGAAGTACCTATTCCCCAATTTATTAGAGAAGAAATAATAAATCAAATGAGATTAGCTGAAAACAATAAAGATAAACAATTATTTTTAGAACCAAATGGAAATTATGTTAGACCTAATAATGCTAATAGAAAATTAAAAGAATTACTAAAAAAAATGGGAATAACTGATATTACTTCACACAGTTTACGACATACTTATGGTACAAGATGTATAGAGGCTGGTATGAGAGCAGTTGCACTTCAAAGACTTATGGGACATACTGATGTATCAATAACTTTAAATACTTATACTTCTGTTTTTAATAAATATAAAGAAGCTGAACTTGAAAAAGTTAATAGTTACTATATGAATAATGATATTATAAATGCAAATATTCTTTTAAATGCAAACAATAATATCATTACAAATATTTCAAATGAAAATGAGGAAAGAGAAATTTAGTAAGTCTAATGTTATAAAGCGAATAAACGGTTTAAATAAATTTTCCCAAACAAGATTTTTTGGATAAATTGCTTATAATAATATTATTTATTAATGGTATTAATGAATAATATCAAAAAATCCCAAAAAATCTTGCAAGGGGTTATTAGGGGCTTGCCCCTAATCATACAGAACACTTTTAGCGATAGCGTATAAAAAGTGTTCTAGTATGTTCTAACACTTTATATTTGTGTTATATTAGCTAGTTAATAAAGTATTAGAACATAAGTAAATGCTTACGAAGTCTTACTTAAATAAAAAATGAAAAGGAGATTTAAAAATTTGAGTTATGCAATAATAAGAAATAAAAATTATAAAATCGGACAGCTTCCTTACATATATAGACACAATGAAAGAAAAAATACTAACTATTCTAACAAAGAAATAAATAAAAATAGTTCTACTAAAAACTATTCCTTAAAAAATATCAATACATCATATCAAAAAGCATTTAATATCATAAAAGCAAAATATAATTTGAAAGGTCAAATAAAAAAAGTTAGTAATGTTATGTGTGAGTTAGTTATTACATCTGACAAAGATTTTTTTGAAAGAATTGGAGAAATTGAAACAAAAAGATATTTCCAATTAGCTTATAAATTTGTTGCCAATTATAATAATTTAGGCGAAGAGTTTATAGTATCTGCAAAAGTTCATAATGACGAAACAACTCCCCATCTTCATATAATGTTTATACCGGTAGTTCATACAAAAGATAAAAAAGGAAAAGAAATAGCCAAAATTGCTTGTAGTGAATTTTGGAAAGGAAAAGAAAGTTATAGGATTTTACAAGACAAATTTTATAAATATGTAACTGACAATGGTTTTGATTTAGAACGAGGAAATACAAAAGACACTGAACATATACCAATAGAAAAACTTAAAAAAATTACTAATTTTGAATTACAAAAAGAAAATTATACTTTAAAACAAGAAAATAAAGAATTAAAAAAAGAAATTATAATACTAAATGATTATATTGATAAAACTTTTGACTATGTGAGTATATTATTTGATTTTTCAAAGGAAAGACTAAAACGACTTGTAAAATCTTTTATATGTAGTTTAAACAAAGAAAGATAATAAAATAGGGCTATTCTTATAGCTCTATTTTTATTATTTTACGAGCAAATGCTTAGAGCAAATTCCGAGCATAGAACAAAAATTAATAAATTTTTTTGAATAATTTTGAAAGTAGATTAAATAACGGAAAATAATAAAATACAGTTATACCAATACTTACAAATAATTTTGAATAATAATAAAAACAGTCGAAATTTGTTAAAACTTCAACTGTTTTGGTGCAGATGGCCGGAATCGAACCGGCACGGTTTATTCAACCGCAGGATTTTAAGTCCTGTGCGTCTACCAGTTCCGCCACATCTGCATTTACTTAAAGAACTGGCTATCCTTAACGGACAATTGTTATTATAATATGTTGTAGATTTTTTGTCAATACATTTTAATTAAATTTTTAAAATAATTTAAAATAAAAATATAAAAAAATTCCAGCCTAAATTTTGACAGCTGGAATTTTAATTAATCGTTTGTTCCTGTTCCATCAAATGGTATAAATTTGTTTACAACACTTTCAGGTTGTACTTCTTCTGCTCTAAACATCATAAATGATGTGTTGATTTTATTTTCTACTAATTGCTCTACTTCTTCTTGTGAAGCATGTTCTGCTAATACTAATTCACTAACTAATATTTGTTTTGCATTGTTTAACATTTTCTTTTCGCCTGTTGATAATCCTTTTTCTTTTTGTTTGAAGCTTAGATTTCTTACTACATCAGCAACTTCGTAGATATCCCCACTTTTCATTTTGTCCATATTGTCTCTATATCTTTTATTCCAGTTTTTATCCATTTGTGTTTCATCTTTTTCTAATACTTCAATTACTTTATCTGCTGAACTTTTATCTATAATATTTCTTACACCTACTGTTTCTGCCTTAGCTGTTGGTATCATTACCTTTACTTCACCTGGCATCTTCAATATGTAATAAGATTGTTTCTCTCCTAAAATATCTTTTTCTTCTATTGAATCTATTACTCCGGCACCGTGCATTGGGTATACAATTTTGTCTCCTACATTAAACATGTAAGCCACTCCTTTCAGTATTTGATAATTTAGTGAAAAAAATATAATAAAGTTATGTAAATACTATTAAATAACTTTATTGGATTTTTTAACCATATTTATTATACAACAAAAAATGGTAAAAGTCAAAGCCTTTACCATAATTTTTTATGTATATTTTGCTTGTTTCCGTTGAGCCTCTAAGGAAAATTTTTTTTGATTTTTTTTATTCTTTTCTAGTTGATCCAAATCCACCTATTCTTTCCCCTTGTGCATTATCATCATCTGTTGTTAAATATTTTTGGAATATGGCTTGTCCTATTGCTTCTCCTTTTTTTATTGTAATATCTTCTTCTTTAATATTATAAAAAGCAAACATAATATGACCATCATTATCTTGGTTTCCATAATAGTCTTTATCAATTACTCCTACACTATTTGCTACAATTAATCCTTTTTTCTTTGGATTTGAACTCCTATTGTATAAAAACAATACTTCATCATCTTGCATAT
Source organism: uncultured Clostridia bacterium (assembly GCA_947629855.1). The sequence continues at coordinate 57,174 of CANRFI010000002.1, read as the reverse complement.
AAGCCTTTAATCCTGTTTTTACTAATGTAGGGTTCATACCCTTTTTAAAACTTGGTACTACTACATCTTCTGCTGCTTCTATATCATATCCTGCTGAATATTTTGTTTTTCTAATTGGTAAATTAATTTCTTTATTTTCAAATCCTTTTGCTACCTCAAATCCTCTTAATTTATCCATTTCTATTCCTCCTCTTCGTTCTTATTTTTTCATAAAACAATTTAATTGTCAATATGTAACAATTATTTTTCGACAAAATATAATATATTAACTACTATTGTGGGAGGCTTAAATTTTTATGATAAAGCATAATAAGACTTTAAATGAAATACCTTTAAATCAAAAAGTTTATATTGAAGAATTAAATTGTATAGGAAATATTAGAAGAAGATTATTAGATTTAGGACTTGTAAAAGGTGCTATGATTACACCTGTTTTGGATAGTCCAATGCATAATCCGCGTGCTTTTTTCATCCGTGGAACTTTAATTGCTCTTAGAAATGAAGATGCTAATTTAATAACAGTTAGTTTTTAAATTTGTAACTTTTATATTTTGATTTCATACTATGTAATATTAAAATATAAATTTTGGAGGTTACTATGGGACTTACAAAATCTTCTACTGGAAGCTCTTTATTGGCAAGTGATTTTGAGCTTTTAAAGAATAATTCTGATTATGTTGTTGCTCTTTCACGGAAATCCAAACGTAGGAAAGTCAACTATTTTTAATAATTTAACTGGTATGCATCAACATACTGGCAACTGGCCTGGAAAAACTGTTGAAAATAGTGCTGGAAGCTGTACTTATCAAGATAAAAATTTTCTTTTTGTTGACATACCTGGAACTTATTCTATTATGTCTAATTCAGAAGAAGAAGAAATTGCACGAGATTATATATGTTTTGGTAATCCTGATTGCACTGTTGTTGTAGTTGATGCTACTTGTTTAGAAAGAAATTTAAATCTTGTATTTCAAATAATGGAAATTACAAATAATATTGTACTTTGTGTAAATTTATTAGATGAAGCAAAAAAGAAAAAAATACATATCAATTTAGAAGATTTATCTAATGAGCTTGGAATTCCTGTTGTGGGAGTTGTTGCAAGGAAAAAGAAAACTTTATTTAAATTAATGGATACAATTAAGCAAGTATGTTCACAAGGAAATACTTTTCAGCCTAAAAAAATTTCTTATTCCCCTATTATTGAAGATTGTATATCAAAATATCAAAATATTTTAGAAAATGAGTTTAAGCTTTCTTCCTATTTATCACGTTGGATTGCTTTAAAATTAATAGATGGTGATAAAAAAATTTTAAATTCAATCAAGCAGCACCTTTCTATCAATTTATTGGAAAATGAATATATAAAAAGTGCTCAATTAATTATTCAAAATAAATTGGAAGAAGCTAAAATACACAAAGATTCTTTTAGAGATTTAATTGTATCTAGTATTATGCATAAATCAGAAGAAATATGTAAAAAAGTATGTACATTTGAAGATGAAAATTATTCTAAACGTGATAGAAAAATAGATAAAATTTTAACTTCTAAGAAGTTTGGCATTCCTATTATGATTTTGTTTTTAGGAATAATTTTTTGGATTACTATTATTGGTGCTAATTATCCTTCTGAAGTTCTTTTTTCTATGTTTGCGTGGATTCAAGATAAATTAGTATATATAGCCAATTTCTTGCATTGTCCTCAGTTTCTTTCTTCTATGTTAATTTCTGGTGTTTACCAAACTTTAACATGGATTATTTCTGTTATGCTTCCTCCTATGGCTATTTTCTTTCCTCTTTTTACTATTTTAGAGGATTTAGGATATTTGCCTAGAATTGCTTTTAATATGGATGGGATTTTTAAAAAATGCTGTTGTACTCGGTAAACAAATGATTACTATGTGTATGGGCTTTGGTTGCAATGCTGCAGGTGTAGTTGGCTGTAGAATAATTGATTCACCACGTGAACGACTTATTGCAATTCTTACTAATAATTTTGTACCTTGCAATCGGAAGATTTCCTTTTTTAATTGCAATTAGCACAATTTTTATTGCAGGAAGTATGCAAGGAATTGGAGCATCATTTATCTCAACTCTTAGCGTTATATTTGTTATTTTAATCGGAATATTTTTTTCATTAATGATATCTAAAATATTATCTAAAACAATTTTAAAAGGTATGCCATCCTCTTTTATATTAGAGCTTCCACCTTATAGAAAACCACAGTTTGGAAAAATTTTAATACGTTCTATTTTTGACAGGACCCTGTTTGTTCTTGGTAGAGCAGTTGTTGCAGCTGCCCCAGCAGGACTTATTATTTGGTTATTTGCAAATATAGGAATTGGTGGAGAAAGCTTATTAAATATAATTGCTAATTTCTTAGAGCCTTTTGCTAGTTTAATGGGATTAGATGGATATATTTTAACTGCATTTATTTTGGGTATTCCTGCAAATGAAATTGTTCTTCCTATTATTTTAATGTGTTATCTTGGTGGAAATTCACTTGTTAATATTGAAGATACTGTTTCAATTGGTCAAATTTTAATTTCAAATGGTTGGACTATTTTAACTGCAATTAATGTTATGCTATTTACAATTTTACACTTTCCTTGTGCTACTACTCTTTTGACTATAAAAAAAGAAACTGGAAGTCTTAAATGGACTGCTTTAAGTTTTGCAATTCCGACAGTTTGTGGTATTGTTGTTTGTATGTTTACAAATTTAATTTACAATATTATTATTTAAGAATTTTAAATATAAAAAGACTACCTTGCTTTCGCAAGGCAGTCCTTTTTTGAAGGAATTCTCCTCCTTGTTTGTTTCTTAGCCTCCCTGAGTGCGGATGTGCTCAGGTGCGTTGTGTTCTTTCCGGATTACTGTGTCGGCATTGTTAGAAAGACGTATTACCTGATGTCCTTCTGAATCATAACCTACATCAGTAACCTTCTGCTCTCCAAAATCAGAGGCTTTTTTCCGCTGAAAGTCATTGACTTTCATTTTGTCGTTGTAGATTTTTTCATCTAATCTACTCATGATGTCTCCTCCTTGCTAAGAATTTGCTCATCCCTATCTTGAGCATACTTTTATATTAACATAATTTTATTGTTTTGTCAATGAGATATAATTTTTAAAAATACCACTTTTTATATCTTTTAATAACTTTTCCTTTATTTCTAATGGTAATAATAAAGTATCTTTTATTTTTTCTATACTTATAATTTCTGGTATATAATTTCCAGTATCTTTATAACTTAGATTATCTGAAAATTCTGGTCCATCTCCTGTTCCAAATTTTCCGTCTATATACTCACACAAATAAAAAATTTCTTTTTGCTCAAATTTTTTAGAATTCATTTCATATAATTTTTTTATGACTTTTACATTTATTCCTAATTCTTCTTTAATTTCTCTTGTTGTCCCTTCTTCTTTTGTTTCTCCTTCTTCTAATCCTCCACCTGGGAAAGTATAATAGTCTTGATAATCCTTTCTTTTTTTCACTTCTGTTCTATGCATTAATGCAATTCCACCTTGCATAAAAATAATTCCTGCTACTCTAGTTCTTCTCATTTTAGTACTCCCTTCTATTATTCATTTTAAAAACCTCTCCCAAAAAGGAGAAGTTTTTGTGACTAGGAATTCTTTATTGCATAAGCAAAGATCTCCGCAAAGGCAAATATAAATCAGAACCTGTTATTAAAGCATTATAACGATTAATCTGATACGAAGATGCATTTTCTGGTTCGTCAATAAGAATTCCACATTCCTGCTTGATAGTTTCAATTAATCTGTTTGCTTCTGCTTTTTGCAAGCTTAATTGCTTTAACCTTTCAATTGTATCTCGCCTTTTTTTTAATGTCACTTGATTCATAAAATTCTCCTTTCTTTTTGAGGTTAAGTATATAATATTGCTTTATATACTTAGCAAAATTGCTTCCTTTCTATTTTAATTCATTTTTTATGTAAAGTCAAATTGAATTTCTTCAATATTTACATTGGGTTCACCTATAATATTTTCAAAAACTTCTTTTATGCTATCAGTCAAATAAATTTTGCCACATGGTCTTGTTTCCTTATCTACTCTTATTTGTACATTGATATTATTTTTATCTCCTTGAAAATAACGTAATGCACCTCTCAATTTATCTTTTTCTTCTTCTGTTGCATTTGTTATGTTTAAAGTAAATATTTTTTGTTTTTGCTCTCCAAAATCTTTTATTTCACTTGCAATAATTGTAGTTGTATCATCTTCTCTTATACTTAGTCTTCCTTCTACCATAACAATATTTTCTTCTACTAGACTTTTGTCTGCATTTATATAAGCATTTTCAAATACTATTACTTCTGCTGTACCATATAAGTCTTCAATTGTTACAAATGCCATAATTTTATTATTTTTTGTATATTTCTTTTTTATTGAAGTTATTATTCCTGCATATTTTACTTTTTGACCATCTGTAAATTTTGATGTTTCATTTGACATCATTTTTTCTTCTAATAAATTTTTTGAATCCATTTGTTCATCAATTTCTCTTAACTGCATTGTATTAATTGTAGTTTGCGCCTTGATTTGCTCTCTAAGTTTTGCTAAAGGATGACCCGAAATATAAATTCCTAGCATTTCTTTTTCAATTGATAATAAATCTTTATTTGACATTTCTTCACGTTCTTCAAATGTATATTTCACTTCATTCATTTTTTCTTTGTCTTCATTTGATCCTAAATCAAACATAGAAACTTGACCATTAAAGCCTTTCTTTTTTTCTCCTTGAATAACATCTATTATATTTTCAAATGAAGCTAAAAGTGTGCTTCTCGTTTGTTCAAATTCATCAAATGCACCTGCTTTTATTAAACTTTCAATACATTTTTTATTTACTGCTTCTTCTGCAATTCTTTCACAAAAATCAGTAAAACTTTTGTAGTTACCATTTTCCTTTCTTTCTTTTACAATTGCTTCTACTGGTGAGACTCCTACATTTTTTATACTTCCTAATCCAAAACGTAATTTTGCAATTTGTAAATCTTTTGGCTTTGTTTCATCATATTCAGTTGTGAATTTTGTATCACTTTTATTGATTTCTGGCTTTAATATTTCAATTCCAAGTAATTTACATTCATCAATATATTGTGGTATTTTATCTAAGTTTCCTAAAAAACTATTTAAAGTTGCTGCCATAAATTCTGATGGATAATATGTTTTTAAATATGCTGTTCTATACGCAATTACAGCATAACATGCAGCATGAGATTTATTAAAAGCATATTTTGCAAATTCTGCCATTTCATCAAATATTTTATTAGCAGATGCTTCATCAATTCCATTTCTAATACAACCTGGAACAATTACTTTTCCATTATCATCTACTTGCCCATTAATAAATACTTCTCTTTCTTTTGCCATAACATCTAGTTTTTTCTTTCCCATTGCACGTCTTACTAAGTCTGCTCTTCCTAGAGAGTACCCAGCTAAATCACGTACAATTTGCATAACTTGCTCTTGATATACCATACAGCCATAAGTTACATTTAATATTGGCTCTAAACTTGGGTGTGTATATTCATTATGACCTGGATTTAATTTTCCTTTAATATATCTTGGTATTTGATCCATTGGTCCTGGTCTATATAAAGAAACTCCTGCTATTAAATCTTCTAAGCAGTCAGGTTTAAGTTCTTTCATAAAGTTTGTCATACCTTGTGATTCAAATTGAAAAATTCCACAACTTTTTCCTTCTTGCCATAGTTTATATACTTTTGGATCTGACATTTCTTTGTCAAATTCAACATCAATTCCTCTGTTTTCTTTTACTAAATCAATAGTATCTTGAATTACAGTTAATGTCCTTAAACCTAAAAAGTCCATTTTTAGTAGTCCTAATTCTTCTAGTGTCGTCATTATATATTGAGTTGATATTTGTCCATCTCTAACATATAAAGGAACATAAGTATCAACTGGATCTTTTGTAATAACAACTCCGACAAGCATGAGTAGATGCCTGTCTTGGCATTCCTTCTAAGCCCATAGCAATGTCTAAAACTTTTTTTACCATTTCTTCTGATTCATAACGTTCTCGTAATTCTCTATTTTCTTCTAATGCTTTTTTTATTGTAATATGCAATTCATTTGGTATCATTTTAGCTAAATCATTTGCTTCTGAATATGGCATATCTAATACTCTTGCTACATCTCTAATAACCATTTTAGCAGCCATAGTTCCAAATGTTATAATTTGTGATACGTGGTCATAACCATATTTATTTGATACATAATCAATTACATTTTGCCTTTTTTCATAACAAAAATCAACGTCAAAATCTGGCATACTAATTCTTTCTGGGTTTAAAAATCTTTCAAATAGTAAACCATATTTTATTGGGTCTATATCTGTTATTTCAATAGCATATGCAATAATTGAACCTGCACCGAGAACCACGTCCGAGGTCCTACAGGTATTCCGATTTGTTTTTGCATAATGAATAAAGTCCCATACAATTAGGAAATAATCTACATATCCCATTTTTTGAATAACACTTAATTCATATTCTGCTCTTTTTAATATTTCTTGTGATGGAGTTTCTCCATATCTATTTTTAATTCCATCATCACATAATTTTTTTAAATAATCATAATGTGTTGCATATTCTTTTGGTACATCATAATTTGGTAAAATAGTATGTCCAAATTCAAATTCTACATTACATTGTTCTGCAATTTTTACAGTGTTTTTAATTGCTTCTGGAACTGCTTTAAAATATTCTATCATTTCTTCTGGTGATTTTACATATAGTTCGTCTGTGTCAAATCGCATTCTATCAACATCGCTCATTCTTTTACCTGTTTGAATACAAAGTAAAACTTCATGATTATAACTATCTTCCCTTTTTAAATAATGTGCATCATTTGTTGCAACTAATGGAATGTTTAATTTTTTTGCTAATGCTATTAGTTTTTGGTTTGCTAATACTTGCTCTTTTATACCATTATTTTGAATTTCAATGTAATAGTCATCTCCAAATACTCTCTTATGCCAAAGTGCTACTTCTTCTGCTTTTTCATTTTGACCATTTGTAAGAGCTTGGTTTACTGCTCCAGCAAGGCAAGCACTTAAACAAATAAGTCCTTCACTATATTTTTCTAATACTTCTAAGTCAATACGAGGTTTATAATAATATCCTTCTACAAATCCTATAGATACTAATTTGCTTAAATTTTGATATCCTTTTTGATTCTTTGCAAGTAATATTAAATGATAATAATGATTATCAATATTTGGCTCTTTATCAAAACGACTTCTTGGTGCTACATAAACTTCACATCCAATAATAGGTTTTATTCCTTCTTTTTTACATGCTTTATAAAAATCGATTGCACCATACATTACGCCATGATCTGTAAGAGCAATTGCATCCATTCCAAGTTCTTTTGCTCTTACTGGTAAATCTTTTATTCTATTTGCTCCATCTAATAGACTAAACTCACTATGTATATGTAAATGAACAAAATCTGACATTTTTTTCTCCTTCTTTTCGTTCTTATAACCATATAATTTCTTTCGTAAATTTTCTATTACTTAACTTACCCAAATTGATACAGATTTTCCTTTTACTTTAAAATTACCATATCCTTGTTCATCAATTGTTACTTCTTCTTTATAGTTTCCAAGACTATCAATAAATTTTTTCCCTGCAAATCCGAGTTCCTATATACATTTTCTTTTCGCCATCTCCTTTATTGGAAATTACAACTGCTAATCCAGATTTTAGATGTGCTTCATCTCCTTGTCTTGTCCAACCAATATAATTTGGATTATCAAAATAATCATATTGTTCTCCATAGGATTTTTCTTTTCTTAATTTTATTATTGTTTCTAATTTGGCAACTGGTTCTATCTTATTATGTGGTATCCCATAAAAATCGCCATAAAATACACATGGATATCCATCTCTCCTGAGTAAAATTATGCTATATGCAGCTAACTTAAACCATTTTTCTACAAAACTTTGCAAACTTTGTTCTGGCTGAGTATCGTGGTTATCTACAAAAGTAACTGCCTTAGTTGGATTTTCTTTTACTAATGTTCCTTCTAAGATTTTTGACATATCATAATTTTCGTCTTTTGATGCTGCTTCTAAATTATAGTGTAAAGGTACATCAAACAAAGATATTTCTCCTTCTGTTTCTTGAATATATTTGTGTAATTTAGAAACATCTCCACTCCAATATTCTCCTACTGTATATAATTCGCTTTTTGTTTGTTTTCTTAAATTTTGAATCCAATCTTTATAAAATTTACTATCTATATGTTTTACCGCATCTAGACGAAATCCATCTACATTTGTTGTTTCTAAGTACCAACTTCCCCATCTTTTACATTCTTGGACTACTTCTGGATTTTCAAAATCAAGGTCTGCTCCCATTAAATAGTCATAATTTCCATACTCTTCATCTACTGCATCACTCCAAGATTTATCCTTGAATTTAAAAATAGCATGCTCTTTTGAATTTTCATCATAATCAATCCCATCAAAATGAGTCCAATTCCATTCGAAATCAGAATATTTGTGTTTTCTTTCTGGGAATGTAAATTTTGTTGCAACCTTAACTGTTTCTTGATTGGAAGCTATCGCATTATGATTTCCCCAATCAACTTTAGTTGCAGGAATTGTTTGCAACACATCTGCACCCATTTTATGATTTAATACAATATCTGCATATGCTTCTATTCCATTTTGTTTTAATACTCTAATGCAGTTTAAATATTCTTCTTTTGAGCCATATTTTGTTTTTATACTGCCTTTTTGGTAAAATTCTCCTAAGTCATATACATCATATACCCCATAACCTACTTCATCTTTTCCGCCTATTCCTTTATATGCTGGTGGAAGCCATAAAGCAGTTATTCCTATGTTTGCTAAATTTTCTGCATTTTTTGCAATATTGTTCCATAAATTCTGATTACATTGCATATACCATTCAAAATATTGCATCATTATTCCATTTATTTGTTTCATTTTTTCCCTTTTCTATCTTTATCATTTTTTATTTTTACTTTGTGATTAATTTATCACATTTTTCTTCCTTTATCAAGTGAATTTTGACCTTTTTATCAATATAAATTTTGCAAATAAAAATTTGACAACTAAATTTTTTTTAACTATAATATTTCTTTGAAAGGAAGGATAATTATGAATTTTACTTTTGAAAGAAAAATTAATTATTATGAAACCGATAGAATGGGAATTGTTCATCACTCTAATTACATTCGTTTTTTAGAAGAGGCTAGATGTGATATGTTAGATTTTAGTAAAATGCCTTATTCTGCTTATGAAGAACAAGGCATAATGATTCCTGTTCTTGGTGTTAGTTTAGATTTTAAAAGGCATGTTACTTTTGATGATGTTATTTTAATTAAACCTTTTGTAAAAGAATTTAATGGGGTTCGTCTAACAATGGGATACGTTGTAACAAATAAAAAAACTGGTGATATTGTTTTAACAGGTGAAACTAAACATTGTTTTACCGATAAAAATTTAAAACCTGTTAATTTGAAAAAAGCTTGTCTTGATTTTTATCAAAAATTCGAAAATTTAAAAAATTGTAATCGGAGATTGTCGTCGGGAACTAAGTTCTTTGACAATCTCCGATTTTTTTCTATTTAAAATATCTTTTTAATAATCCTTCAAATCCTTTTCCGTGTCTTGCTTCGTCTTTGCACATTTCGTGTACTGTATCATGAATTGCATCATATCCTAATTCTTTTGCTCTTGTTGCTAATTCTTTTTTACCTTTGCAGGCTCCACATTCAGCTTCTGCTCTTAGAGTTAAATTCTTTTTAGTATCTGGATATACTATTTCTCCTAATAGTTCTGCAAATTTAGCAGCGTGTTCTGCTTCTTCAAAAGCATATCTTTTAAATGCTTCCGCTATTTCTGGATATCCTTCTCTGTCTGCTTGGCGGCTCATTGCTAAGTACATTCCTACTTCTGTACATTCTCCTGTAAAATTATCTTTTAAACCTTTTACAACTTCTTCATCTAAACCTTTAGCAACTCCTATTTTATGCTCATCTGCATATTCGTTAGCGCCTGATTGTTCTTTTCTCTCTTCAAACATTTCTTTCCCTACTCCACATTGTGGGCATCTTTCTGGTGCTTCTTCACCAAAGTGAATATATCCACACACCTTACAAACAAATGCTTTCATAACTTTTACCTCCTTATTTTTTACTTTTCTTATTATATATTTTTATATAAATTTGTCAAGTATTTTTTTTGTATAAAAATATTTTTCAAAAGTGAATTTTACTATTGGCAAATTATAAAAAATATGATACAATACAATAAATTTTAAGAGAATTTGTCAAAAGATGAAAGGAAGGAAAATTATGGAACTAAATAGATGTAACAGATGTGGAAGTTTTTATGTATCAGAAGGAAATGTTTGCCCAAAATGTAGTACAAAAGATCAAGCTGAGTTTTTAACTTTTAAATCTTATGTACAAGAAAATGGATTAGAAAATTCACTTAATACAATTTCTAGTCATACAGGAATTTCTGTAAAAAATTTGAATAGATTTTTAGAATATCAAGAATTTCAAAATTATCAAAAAGAATTAAATAGTATAGAAGAATTAAAAAATGCTATTGGTAAGCTTGAAAACAATCAATAATAGCAATAGAAAGGTGTTAAAATATGAAAAATGTTTTTGATGTACTCGAAGAAAGAGGTTATATTGAGCAACTAACTCACCCACAAGAAATTAAAGAGCTTTTCCGGAAAAGAATCTGTCCCTTTTTATATTGGAATTGATCCAACAGCAGATAGTTTGCATGTTGGACATTTTGTTTCTTTAATGGTTGCAAGTCATATGCAAAAATTTGGTCATAAACCAATCATTTTAGTTGGTGGTGGTACTGCAACTATTGGTGATCCTTCTGGGAAAACAGATATGAGAAAAATGCTTTCTCGTGAAGAATTAGATAATAATGTTAAATGTATAAAAAGACAAATTGAAAAATTTGTAAGTTTTGAAGGTGAAAATGGTGCCATTATTGTAAATAATGCTGATTGGTTATTAGATTTAAAATTCATTGATTTTGTGCGTGAAATCGGTAGTCTTTTTTCTGTAAATAAAATGCTTGCTGCTGAATGTTACAAACAAAGATTGGAAACTGGTTTAACCTTTTTTGAGATGAGTTATATGTTAATGCAATCTTATGACTTTTTATATTTATATAACAAATATGGTTGTAAGTTACAAATGGGTGGAAATGATCAATGGTCTAATATTATTGGAGGAGTTGAATTAATTAGAAAAATTGGCAAAGATGACTCTTTCGGTTTAACATTTAAACTATTGACAACCAAAGAAGGTAAAAAAATGGGAAAAACTGAGAAGGGTGCTCTATGGTTATCTCCTGAAAAAACTTCTCCTTATGAATTTTACCAGTATTGGAGAAATGTGGAAGACGCAAGTGTTGAAAATGTATTTAAAATGCTTACTTTCTTTCCATTGGAAAAAATTAAAGAACTTTGCTCTTATCAAGATGAAAGAATAAATGAATCTAAAAAGATACTAGCTTTTGAAATAACAAAATTAGTTCACGGTAAAGAAGCAGCAATTAAAGCTGAAGAAGCTTCCAATGCCTTATTTAATGGTCAGGGAAATTTTGAAAATATGCCTAGTGTTAAATTAGAAAGCCTTAATACTTCTATTGTAGATGCTATTGTTTTAACAGGTATTGCTCCTTCAAAAGGTCAAGCAAGAACTTTAATTACACAAGGTGGTATATCTTTAAATGATGAAAAAATAACTGATATTAATTATGTCTTATCTAATAAAGATTTTAAAGATGGTTATTCTATTTTAAAAAAAGGTAAAAAAGTATTCTATAAATTAGAGATATGAATTTAAAAATCATATCTCTTATTTTTTATCTGCTTTTTTCCACAATTTCCACTATGTCTGCAATATATTCTCCTATTATTGGTATATTTAGCTTTACAATTTTTTGTAATATTATGACTAATATTGCTGTGATAATTGTTATTCCTATTCCAATTCCTACACCTCTAAAAATTCCCGCAACTAAATTTCTTACTATTATTTCTTTTTTGCTTCCGAAGAATATATGCCCATTCTATATAGTTTCCTTTTTCTAATGTATCGCTCAAATTATCAATCGATTTTTCTAATAAATTTATTTTTTTCTTTTTTGACCACATAAAAAATCCACCTTTAATTTTATTATAGTGGATTTTTTTCTATTTATTCTATTTATTTTGATTTTTTCACTACATTGGTTATGCTACTATTACTATTTTGATTATATGTAGCATTTGTATTTGTTGTATTATTTGTATTATTAGAAGAGTCTTTTTCCAATTCTTCTTGCTTTTTATCCTCTTCTTCTTTTAAACTTTCTAAAGAAGTTATTAAATCTTGCAATTTTTTAATGTCATTTCCCATCATTTCCCAGTCATTATTATTAGTAGAATCTGTTAAGTTTTTATTTGCCCTAATAATTGCTTCTATTAATCCATTTATATCATCTGTATTTTCTACTTCAATATCAACTGCATATGTAGATAATAAATTTTGTAATGCACTTTCTAAGTTATCACCTATTGCTACCTTACTTCCAGATGCTACTATTACTTTCTTTAAAACAGGTATTTCTGATTCGTTTAATGCAGTTTGATAAATTGGCTCTACATATAATAAAGTATTACTAATTGGTACAATAATCATTCGTTTTGTAAGTTTTGTTCCTGTAATAGTCAATTGGTCTAATTGACTTGCAATTGCTTCATCTTCTTCTATTTGTGTGTCTAATTGCATTGGTCCTACTATATTGCTATCTGCTGAAAATTTATACATTTGTAATTTGTTAGAATTTCCATCTGTTATTCCTACTACATAAGAAATAACATTTTGCTTCTCTTCTGGAGTATACACCTGAATTAGTCCTAGTTTTTCACTATTACCATTTTTTACTAAAGTATAATATGGTTCTATATAACTTCCTGATGATCTTGTATTTCTTACACTATTGTATTTTACAGCATTCCATAAATCATCTGCCCTATATAATACTTCTGGTTTTACATTATGATATGTTTTTAATATTTCAGTTTGTACATTATATAAGAATTTTGGATAAACAAAGTGATTTGATATATCTTCTGAGATTTCTTCATCTAAGTCTACAAATAATGTGCTGTATATATTTCTATATGCCATAATAATTGGATCATTTCTATCTGTTATATAAAATGACATTGTTCCGTCGTATGCATCTACTATTACCTTAACAGAGTTTCTAATATAGTTAATATTTTGTCTAATTCCATTATGTTCAATTGTTGTATATTGTGAATATGGATAACTGTTTGAAACTGTATATGCATCTAATACCCATAAAATTCTTCCTTCTTCTGTTATTACAGTATATGGATTGTCATCATAAATTAAATATGGGATTGCTTTTTTAGCTCTTGTAATAATATTACGATTTATTAATATTCTACTTTCGTTTGTTATTTCACTTGAGAATGCTAAATTCAAGTCTCCTTTTACAATTCCTAATATTAATCTATCAAAAAATCCTAATTGTAATCCAGATTTTCCATTATATATAGATGTGTAATCTGTTCCATTTTCATCTGTATAATCATATTCTTGCTTGTTTTTAGCATTTGTTGCAATAATTTCATTTGTTTCTAATCCAAAATAAATTTGAGGTTGTTTTATTTTAATTTGTTCATCTTTTCCTGAAACTTCTTTTTGTAAATATTGAATATTTCCAGATTCTGTGCTTTCAGTTGCAGAAGCTATTATCGCTCCCATTCCATGTGTATATTCATATGTTTTATTATTATAAGTTCTTCCTGAATTTATAATTTCTCTTGGTGCAATATATACCAATTTTTCTTTTCCGTCGATTGTATATTTAGATAGGTTTGCATTTTTGTAAGAAAAGTATCCCGTTTCTGTTTGACTATCTTGTAACGTTTTTAATACTGCATCTTCACTTATAATTGGTATATTATTAACTATATTACTGTTCTTTTTTACATCATCTTCTGTTACTGTTCCTGAATTTTCAATGTTTATTTCTTCTAAATTAATATTATAGGCATTCTTAGTGCTATTAATGTTTTCAGCAATATACTGTTTTTCTCTATCTAGTTCATTTGAACCAACAAATATCGTATCAAAAATTATCATACATAAAAATAGTACTACTAAATATCCTGGTATAACAGCTAAATTTTTTAATACTTTACTTGTAACTCCTTGTTTGAAATATTTTAAAGCTCTGTATATAAAAATTACTATAATAAATGAGAAAATTACATATCCCCATAGTTGTACTGTTGTTTCTGTTATTCCTGCTCCTATAATTTCAATATTATCTTTGATTGTTAAAAATTTACTAAACATCATATTTTGTGTATTTAGGAGTATTAAAATTGAAACTCCTATAACAACTAACAAAATATTTCTTAACAATTTTTTCATAAATAAACTATCTTTGAACATCTTTCCGTCAATTCCGTCAAAAAACCTATTAAAAATAATTACATAATATAATGCCATATATATTGATAGTCCTATAAATAAAATTGTAATATAAAAAATTATTGTTTCTATTACTGGTTTTTGGAACATATAAAAGGATATGTCTAAACCAAAAATTGAGTCTTGAATTCCAAATGATGTAGAATTTAAAAATAACATTATTTTTTGCATTAGGTTTGCTGATACTATAATACTTACAATTGCTGAAATAATTAATGCTAATGATTTATTTAATAATCTTGGTAATGGTTTATTTTCCTTTTCAAAAAATGGTTTTAATCCCTTTTTTATACCTCTATTGGTAAAATAAAGCACAACATATAAAAATACAAAGTTAACTCCCATAATTCCATAACGATAAGCTATATTTGTATAGAAAATATTTATATATTGCTCTCCTAATTCTTTATATTCCAAATAACTTGATCTTAGTTGTATGTAACTAATTCCTATAAATATTAGTAAAAATAAAATTACTAATATCATTCTCGTTCTGTTTTTTCCTTTCTGCTTTCTATCTCTTGTCTCTTTAGTATTAGCAGTATCTAATATTGTTTCTTGTTTTTTATTTTCTTCCATAAACTTTACTCCTTTGCCTAAATAATAGCTTTTACGAAATCTTCTGAATTAAAAATTTCCATATCATCAATTTGCTCTCCTACGCCTATGAATTTTACAGGAATTTTAAGTTCTTCGACAATACCAATAACTACTCCACCTTTAGCTGTTCCATCTAATTTAGTTAATACCAATCCTGTAATATCTGCTTCTTCTTTAAATGCTTTTACTTGTGCAATTGCATTTTGCCCTGTAGTTCCATCAATTACTAATAGTACTTCTTTGTCCGCTTCTTGCATCTCTTTATTTATTACTTTTTGGATTTTGTTTAATTCATCCATTAAATATTTTTTATTGTGCAATCTTCCTGCTGTATCTATAATTAACACATCTGCTTGTTTATCTTTTGTTATTTTTATTGCATCATATACAACTGATGCTGGATCTACTCCTTCCTCCCTTTTTACAATATCAGCTCCTGCCCTTTGAGCCCATATTTCTAGCTGTTCTACTGCAGCTGCTCTAAATGTGTCTGCTGCTGCAACTACTATTTTTTTACCATCTTTAGCTAATCTATTTGCAATTTTTCCTATTGAAGTTGTTTTTCCTACTCCATTTACTCCTACTACTAAGATAACAGATGGCTTAGTATTTAAGTTTAAATTAACATCAGTTACATCTAATATTTTTTGCATTTCTTCTCTTAATGCTCGTTTTACTTCTTCTTCATCTTCTATCTTTTCTTTTTTTAGTCTTTCTCTTAAATTTTCTATAATTTTTACTGATGTATCCATTCCAATATCAGACATTATTAATATTTCTTCTAATTCATCTAAAAATTCTTCATCTACTTTTCGAAAATTACTAAATACATTGTTTAGCTTCTCATTAAATGAACTTTTGGTTTTGTTCATTCCTTGTTTTAATTTATCAAAAAATCCCATTGCATTTCTCCCTTTTTCAGTTTTTATAATCATATATGTTTATATAATTTTATTTCGATTTTATTTTATCATATAGAATATCTTTTTGCAATAATTTCATAATTCTATAGCGTTATTATCAGATAAAAAATGATGAGGTTCTTGTATGTACAAGTACCCCATCAAAAGGATTTTTAGCCAACCATTATTTTTTCATTTATAGCTTGATATACTCTGCTAGGAATGCAAGAAATTCAGAATTAGTCGGTTTTTTATTATCAGGATTTATTTTATATCCGAAAATTTTACTTCTTTTTTCCAATGTTTCATCACATTTCCACGCTTTTTCGATTGCATGGCGAATTGAACGTTCTACTCTACTAGGAGTTGTTTTGTATTTATCCGCCAAATCTACATACAATCCTTTGGTTATAAAATTTATCAAGTCCATATCTTTAATCAACATTATAGTTGCTGACTTGATATATTCATATCCTTTAAGTTGTGCAGAAATCCTCAACTTGTGAAGTTCATTAGTAACAATTTTTTCTAATTCTTCATCTGTTGCATTTTGGACTTTTTCTACTTCTGTTTCTTCTAAAGACTCTTCGCCCATTTGCAGATCATTTTCATACATTGAACGAATTTTTTCTGCTTCTTCATCATTAATTGCGCCAAGAAAATCTCTTACAATTCTCCGCTCATCCGGAGTCATTTTTAAAATTTCCCTTACTAATGTTTTTCCGCTCATTGCTTTTTTACCATCTTTTCTAGGATGGCTTCCTCCTCTTTTTTATTATAACGGATATCCGCTATATTTTCATTATACCACTTTATGTTCACTTATGTCAAATTTTGTATATTTCATATATTCTAAATTCAGTTTGGAGCCAATAGGGAGAATCGAACTCCCGACCTACAGGTTACGAATCTGTTGCTCTACCAACTGAGCTATATTGGCATATTGAGGTTTTTCTTTGCTATTTAATGGTTTTGACAACTTTTTTATTCTTAAAATAGTTGTCTATATTATCCATTTTTTCCTTATTTTCTAAAAAAATGGTTGTCAAAAAGTTGTCAAATTTAGAATTAAAAATCAAATAACTTTCGTGCTAATATTTTATCATACAATCGTTTAAATTGCAAAATATTTTTTTTAAATATCATACTCAATTATATTGTACACATATTTGTTTTAATTTGTTTGTCGAAATTTGTGTAAAAATCTTGTATATTATAATTCTTCTATTGCATTTTTACTAAAACTATGTTATATTATCCAATACGAGGAGGATTACAATGAATTACAACGATTTAAATGATTTAGAAAATATACATAAAGCAACTCTTTTATCTATGTTCAATGGCATTTTATCTAACATAAAAAATACTTCATTTAGAAAAATGACAGATATAATAAAAGATATACCTTCTATTTGTAAAATGAATTATATTTCCTATGAATATTCTCTATCAAAAAAAAATAATTATAATAAACTTCATCCTGTTATACCAGTAAAAGGCGAAATCTATAATGCTTTCATAACCGTAGGAGTTGGAAAAGAACTTTTTGGAATGCATCCTGTAGTAATTATGCAAAACAAAACTCAAAATATGCATGCTGATAAAGTAAATGTTTTGCCAATTGAAGGAGATGGAAATAAAATCAATACTAAATATCATGTTCCAATAACAAGTAGTGATTTAGAAGGTAATGCTATATTATCAAAAGATCCATCTAGAGTTATAATATCAGATATTCTTACAATAGACAAAGCTAGATTAGGTGTAAAAATTGGAAAATTAAATAAAGAAACTATTGAAATTATAAATAATAAACTAAAAAAACAATTAGATTTATAATTTAAACAAATTTTAAAAATAATATTGACTTTTTTTAATTATAATGTTATTATATATTTAATAATTAACATTTATGTTAATATATCTGCCGAAAGGCTATGACTCTATATGAGTATTTCTGAACTATGCAAACAAAATGCATAGTTCTTCTTTTTTATTTTTAGAATATTTTTCTATTTATTGGATATATATATAATATCTGTTTATTAATATTAATAAACTTTGGCTTATAAGCATTTGCTGAGGGTATCCTAAAATAGGAACCCTCTTTTTTATTTTATAAAACATCAATATGTACTGCATTTCCACCTATTAAATAAGTATATCTTAATTTTCCTTGATTT
This sequence comes from uncultured Clostridia bacterium, assembly GCA_947629855.1. The sequence continues at coordinate 38,900 of CANRFI010000002.1, read as the reverse complement.
ACTAATTGCTTTGTATAAGATAATAATGTATTTCCAGATATACCTTGAACATATAAATCTATTGCTTTTCCAGATAAATGTCTTGAATTAGTAACACCACCTACTTTTTTATTATGGCTTGTACATCTACAACCACTATTTACTATGCAAGGCTTTCCAAAGTGTTCTCTTATTTGGTCTGCAATTTCTACTACTTTTAAATTCATATTGTTAAGTCCACAACCACATTTACAAGTAAACTCAGATTTTTTAAAATGTTTTATATTATTCCAACTTAAATCACTTGAATTTAATTTTGCTCTTGTATTTGCACCACAAATTCCATCTGGTGCTAGTCCATTTTTTGATTGATATTCTTTACATTTTGCAATTGTATTATCCCCTGCTACTCCATCTGGATTAGTTCCTATTTTAGTTTGAATATCTTTAATAACTGAAATTAATTTTGCATCTGTATTTTTTCCATAAATACCATCAACTGCTAATCCATATTCTTTTTGAAATTTTTTATATGCTTCTTTTGTTCCTGCACCTTCTATTCCATCAATATTTTTATAATAGAAATTTAGGAACTTTAAGTTCATTTGTCTTTGTTTTACATTTAACATATTATTCACTCTCCTATTATTATTTATTTTTTTAATTTATGTATTAACAATATCAATTGTTGTACAAATAGTCCCTTCATCATCAACTGGTTCAAAATCTAATAAATTAAAATCTTTACTCATTATACTACTTACTGATACTACATTTTCATTATTATCTGAAACTCCCACATCATATTGAATATCTAAATAAGCATTAGTATTATTTATTACTACTCTTGCTTTTTTTATTAATCTCGTAAGAGCTAGTGATGATAAAATTTTTATTTGTGCTTTGTTATAAATAAACTGCACTACAATACAAATTACTTCATTGCCAGCATGATTATAATTTCTTTTTATTTGAACAATTTGAGATATTCCATGACCAATTTGTGTTGTTAATCTTGCAATTCTATACCACCCAGTAGTTTTTAGTGCTTTTTCCTTAGTTACATAAGATTGATTTTCTAAATCACTAATTTTTGTTTTTAATGTTTGGATTTCGTTTTTAAAATTTCTATAATCTTCTGCAAGAGGTATCATATTAGACACCCCCATTCATTATTTAAAGTATGGCTCTCTCTCTCTCTCTCTTACAGTAGAGCGAGTTGTATGGTTTTTGTTCTGCATGTTATTTCTCCTCCTTGTTTTTATCTCTTAATTGTAATAATACATTCTTTAATTGTTCTGGAAATGGCACTCCCATTTGTGATACATTTTCTAGTAAACTTATACCTTCGTTAGCAATAAAGAACATCATTACTATTTCTCTTATTGCAGGAATACCTAAGTTTTTTTCTAGTAATACTGATATTCCTACTAAAATAAATATTACTACTTTTCTTATTATTCCTTTTATGCCAATTTCACTTGAAAGTTCTTTATTATGTATGGCTTTTAATACACCTGTTATATAATCTGCTACTGCTAATCCTACTAATGTTGCTGCTAGTCCATCCCAGCCACCTAAAAAATTTATTATTAGTCCTCCTATTATTCCAAAATAAATACTTATTGAATTAAATAATTTTTCCACTTTTCTCCTCCTTCTTAATTTAAATTATTAAAAATGCAGGTCTAACACCGTAAGAGTTGGAAGCGCCGTTGGAGTTAGCAAGGCCATTGCCGGACACATAAGCGAAGTACGCAGAAGAGACAACATCTCTTAACCAGTACCATTGTCTTACTCCTTGATCGTTTAATGCGACAATTGAATCTGGTTTTAATCTGAATAATGATAATTGAGATTTGTCTATTGTATATAAGTTTGGTATTACTGTATCATTTCCACCTTGATTATGTACTCCTGGTGTAAAAATATATGATCCATAAACCATACACTCATTCATTAATTCTATTTCAGAGTCATACCAAGTTCCACCGCTAGAATAACCTTTTGTAACTGCATTTTGTAAATGTTCTCTATGCTTTAAAATATGATCTGCCCCAAAATCATCCTTTATTATTGTTCTATAAGCACCTATATGCTTTGTGTACATCTCGCTTCCTATGTAAGCTCCTGTTGTAATATTAGATGCATTCATTTGTTCCGTTCCCATACTTCTCTCTGGTATCATTAAAATATGATGCTTAGTGCATGCTGTATCGCCACAATGTAGCCTATAATCCAAATCTGCAACTAAATATTTTCTACTACTTTGTTTTCCTATTATATAGTCTCCTATGAATATATCATCAAAAGTTCCATTTTCAATTTGCTTTGATAAAGTTCCATCATAAAATAAATCCGTTATATCTTCTCCTCTACAAATGCTATTATGCATTCCTGCATTTTTAGGAAGTAAACTTAAAATATTATTACTAGGTTTCATTGTATTCACCCCTTACTACAAATTCAAAATAGTTTCCAGCAGATGCTTTCCAATCACTTGTTATTTTTATTTGATTGCTTATACTGTCAGCATCTCCTACTTCTGAATAATGTCCTGTATTTAAATCATCATTTGTTGTACATTTTATTAATCTTTGCCCTACATAATAAACATCAAGAACATTTGCCCCTACTTTATAATAACAAGGAATTGTTATTGTATCTCCTAATTCTGTATCATTTACAATATCTAATCTATATTTATAAGATGCAACCTTATTGTTTTCTATATATTCCTTAAATTCTTTTTGAAATTGTGCTCTTTTTTCTTCTGCCAAAGCTCTAGAATTTTCTGCTTCTTTTCTTGTATTTTCATTTTCGTTTCTAGTTTCTTCTGCAGAAACTCTTTTTTTCTCCGCTTCTTTTCGAGCAGTTTCTGATTCTTTTCTTTTATCCTCATTTTGTTGCCTAGTTTCTTCTGCTGATACTCTTTCTTTTTCTTTAGAAACTCTGGTTTTTTCCGCTTCTGTTCTAGTTTTTTCTGATTCTGTTCTTTTTTCTTCATTTTGTTGTCTAGTTTCTTCTGCTTTTTTAATGTTTTCTAACATTTCTGTAGAATTATTTTTTAAATCATCAATCGCCTTAGAAAATTCTTCAAAGTAATTTGGCATATCTTCAGATTCTACATTTCCTTTACTGGTTTTCTCTATAAAAATAGGAATATAAAATGATGATATTACTTCACTATTAGTATTTTTTACTTCTAATTCCATTTTTGCTTTTCCTGGATGCCTAACACAATCTTCTTTTAAAGGAATTGTTGCAATCCCTTTTTCTGTGTCTATATTTGAAGAAAGTTGTTGCACTATTTTATCATTTGGTTTTGTGAATAATATGTCTATTGTTTGATCATTTAAATTTGCAATAATATTATTATCTAATATTTTTATAATAAATACAGTCGTATCCATTTGTTTTAAAAATATAGTATTATATATTTTACTTTTAAAATCAACTGTAAGATTTATAATTCTTTTCAATTTTAAGACCTCCTATTTCATATATCCAACTATATTTAAAATTGCTTCTACACTTCCTGTTTGTCGCATTCCTTCTGGATTTAATTTCCCATTTGTATATGCAGTAGGTGGTGTATTTGCAGTTCTAATAGTAAACACATTTCTTCCTTGAGAAAGAAAGTTTTTTATATCTATACTTTCCACTTCTTCTGTTTTAAAATTAGAATCGCTTGGTATTTTAGCTGTAAATCCATTTTTACCAAATGCATTTACAATTTCTGTTTCATTACCATAAAATTCAGAATATATCTCACTATAAAAAGCCATCTGTATTTTTTGTCCTGTTGTGTCTGATTTGTATAATCTTATATTTCTGCAATATCCCCATGTATATGCATTTTGATTGTTTTCAACTGCATAGCTCCAATTTATAGGTGTATGCTCTAATGTTATTTTTGCACTCGTAACCACAAAATTTTCTGGAATGTATGTATCTAAAATAATTCTTGTTTCACGATACTCTTCCATATAATATAAGTTATAACCTAACCATTCTCCAGATTTATATTGAAATTGGCTTAATACTCCATTTCCTCCTATTAGTTTTGCACCATTACTTAAAGTCAAGCCCTCATTGTTTAAAATTGCCATTATATTTCCAGAAGAATCTTTTATTTCTATTCTTCCGCTCTTATTATTACTTCCTCCTAAAGTTAAAACATCTCCAAGTAATCGCTCTAAACTCATTGTTCCTGCTTTTATAAGGTCTGCACTTAAAATTCCTGAAGTAATAAAATCCGCTACAATTGAACCATCCATTGTCATAGCCGTTTTATATGTACCGTTAATACCTTCATCAGTATATGCAAACCCGTTCATATTCCATCTCCAAATTTTATCAGCTTTATTTACATCTGGTTTGTTCATTATTAAAATTTCTGTTGGATTTTCTTCAGGTCTCAAAACTATATACCCATTTGTTGCCTTTTTTATTAAATCTGAAGCATTACTCTTTGCTTGATCCAGTATAGATGTTTCAATTTCTTCTGTTTGCTTTTTTACTACACTACTAATATTTTTATTTGAATCTTCTATATAATTAGCTTTAAATTCTCCTAATTCTAATTTAGTGTATCTATGTAATAGTGAATTGTAAGTAGTTTTTATGACTCTAACTTCTACTTGAGTATAATCTAACTCAACAGTAACTGTATCTCCCATTAATACTTTTTCTAAAAAAGTATAATTTTTATATTCAGTTGTTTTTGATAAATCTAAAAAATCCACTTTTAAATTTACACTTGGTTTGTCTACATTATTTTCTGTATATTCCAAATTTGCTAATTTTCTCAATTCTTCATATGCTTCTTCAACTGTTTCAAATCCTTCTTCATCATCTTCTTTTTCTTTAATTTTAACATCAGCATATTCAAATATTTGTACTTTTGGATGTGGATAATTATTAATTAGTGGACTATCTATATATTTTTCGGGTAAAAATAATCCATTATACCCTTGAGGCATTATTTTTGTTACTATATTAGAATTATCTATTGTAAAATCTAATCCTGTAAGATTTTTTCTATATTTTATTTTGTATCCTCTATTACTGCCTCTTTTGGTTAGCATGCTTATTATGAAATTATTGCGTTCTAGCTCTCCGCCCCATACATTTACAAAACTATTATCTTCATCTCCTAATATAGCTTCCATTGGATTTTTTCTAACATATCTTGCACTTGCATTTTTTACTATATTAGAAAATGCTTTGAATTTATGAGTATATAATGTATGAGATAGTATCCACTCTAGGCAAGCCAAACCACTTAAATTTTGAGGAAAAGTATCTTCAAGGAAATTATCTATTAAATCATAAGTTATATGCTCTGCGTAAACTGTTATTGTTTCTAAATTTGGCTTTACATTTTTTATTCTGAATAATTGATCTTCTTCAAATCCTGCATCACATTTTATAATATTTTCATTTTTTATAAATTCAATATATTTAGAATTTATCGGATATTCTAAATTTAATACAAGTTCGCCATTAAGAGTTTCTTCCACTTCACAATTTAATGTATCTCTTAATATACCAATACCATTATTATCAAAATCTATACATTTCGAATCAAATAATGTAATCATATAAATGTCTCCCTATACTTTATTTCTATATTTGTTATATTTCCAATCCAACTTATTACATTTTTCCCAGGAACTAAATTTAAAAATTCCCCATTTATACTGCTATTCAAGTTTTTACTTTCTTTATAAGCTTCTTCTATTTTTGAATCCAATTCTATATATTCATCAATGTTTTTTATTATTTGAGATTTATTATTAATTGTTAATGTAGCTTGTCCGGAACCATGTATTTTATAATATGGTTTTATTTCTGTCGTTGATTGAGTTATATATATCTCCGTTGGTTCTGAAATATTATGCTCAATTTCTTCTATTGAATATGCAAAAGGTTGTAACTCGATTTCTATAGGAAATTCATAAAATACATGTAATACTTTTGTAAAATCAATTTGGTTCTTTATTATCCCCTCATAATATTTATCAGGTTCTAAAGATAATATTAATTTTCCTAAACCATTTAGCCAATTAGATATATCTCTAATATTTGCATTAGGGCCCAATGTGCATTTTATTTGATATACAAAAGTGTCATATGTATTATCATCAATATATAATTTTCCGCTTCTTCCAGGTATAGTCTGTTCTTCTATTTTTTTATTAGCCTTTATGATTGGTGGTAATTCATTGACTATTATATTTTTTTCTATAGAATTAACTCCATTCCAAATAAAATATGGTATCATTATCTAGCTCCTTTCGGTCTTTTTTTACCATAAAAATAGAAAGCCATTTCTTCTGAAAGAGCTTGTATATCTTGTTTTGTATTATTATAGAAATTTTCTATTTTTACAGTAAAAGAATTATTCTCATTGTTTTGCACATTACTACTTTGATGTTCATTTTGTCCTTTGCTTCTATTTTTCATATATTCAGCATTTTCTTCTTTTGTTAGAACTCTTTCGCCTTTATGTAATACCGCAGGATAATCATCTTCTGGTACATAATCAATACCTACTTTTAATCTTGGTAATTCATTAATATGAAATCCCATTCCTCCTATTCCAGGAACCCAATCAGGTATTTTTATTTTATTAATTCCTCTAATAAAAGCATTTATTCCATTGATAATAAGATTTATTGGAGCTTTAAATATATTGGCTATTCCACTTATAACATTACTAAATATGTTTTTAATATTTTGCCATGCTGCACTCCAATTTCCTGCAAAAACATTCTTTACAAAATTAATAATATTTGAGAATATATTTTTTATATTATTTATTACATTTTGTATTGTATTAAATACTGTAGAAAATATATTTTTAACTGTATTAAATGCACCTTGCCATGCTGCAACAAATGTATTTTTAATAAAGTTAATAATTCCAGAAAATATATTTTTAACATTATTTATAATATTTCCTATTGCATTAAATATATTAGAAAATATATTCTTTACAGTATTAAAAGCATTAGACCATCCATTTACAAATATGTTTTTTATAAAATCTATAATTCCTTGAAATACACCTATTGTAGTTTTTATAATATTTGAGATTAATTCAAATGCTCCTTTAAATACTCCTGATACAATATTAGCTATTAATTCTAATCCTGCTTGCAATGGTGGTAATATTAATTGAATTATAGTTGTAAATAATGATATTATTGGTGGCAATATTAAATTTATTAATGAAAGCAACGGCTCTAATAAAGCCATAAATAAATCAATTATAGGTTGTAATAATTGTATTATGGGCTGTAATAATGGTAGTATGGCTTGTATTAGTTGTACAAAAATAGGCAGTATTTCTTGAACTATCTGAACTATCGGTGGTAATAACATTTGAATTAGTTGTACTATAACGGGTAAAATTGTGCTAATAATTTCTGTAAAAATTGGTGTTAATGTTTGCAATACATCAAATATAATTGGTAAAATTGTTTGACCCAGTTGCATTAATGGTGGCAATACTGATTCTGCAACTTGAGTAAAAATAGGAGTAAATTGACCTATCATATTTTGAATTGTTGGCATATTGTTTATGATTAAATTAGCAAATTTTTCAACAATAGGCATTACAGCTCCACCTATTACATTAAATAATCCTTGTCCTGCTCTCTTTAATGTATCCATTGTATCTGTGAAACTAACACCTGCATTGACAGTTTCATCACTTAAAACCATTCCCAAATCGTGAGCTTTTTGCTTTAATTCTTCGACCGAACCCGCTTCTCCATTTAGAAGAGGCATTAATTCTTGTCCTTGTTTTCCAAATAATTCGGTTGCTAATCTAGCTTTTTCTGTGCCATCTTCCATCCCTTGCATGGCAACAACAGTTTCTTCAAACATTTGCTCTTGTGATTTTAATTTTCCTGTATTATCATACACAGATAAACCTAATCTATCAAAATTGGCTTTTGCAGTAGCATTGCCTTCTGTTACTTTATCCATAGATGCAGTAAGTGTCTTCATGCCTGTACTTAAACTATTTATATCTGCACCATTTTGAGAAAGTATATAACTCCATTCTTGGTATGCTTTTCGTGATAATCCTAGTTTTTGAGACATTTTATCTATTTCATCACAATTTGATGCGGTTTTAGTGGCCATGCCTACAATTGCTGCTCCAGCTGTTGTGGCTGCACCTACAATTGCTGCTCCCCATTTTCCAACTGTTTTTATTCCGTTGCCTAAAGTTTCTCCTATGCTTTTTCCTTTTTTATTTGTTTTTTCTAATTTCTTATCAGTTTCCGTAGTATCTACAAAAATACTTCCAAACAGTTTAAATATTTCCATTTTTTTTCACCTCTGACTTTTGCTCGTAGAATTTAACTAACTCTAACATTTCTTTTTCTATTGCTTCGTTAGATATTGTACTGTTTGAATAATTGTGGCTAACATTACTAAGGGCTTTATTTTTATACTCTTCAAATGAAACATACTCTATTCTTTCCATTTCCATAAATGGATATATTGTAAGCCATCTTTCATATAATTCCTTTTCATATGCAGTATCAAGCAGTTTTGGCAAACATTCTATTGAAAAATTATTGATATTGGCTATTCCGTAATATTTATTTAGAAGTATTATTTTTTCTTCTATTTGGATATAGCCTTTTGTTTTAAAAAATTTATTAATCCTTTATCTTTCATTATTTCTTTAATAAATTCAATAATATCCAATTCTTTAGCTTCTTTTTCCTTTATTCCCTTATATAGGCAAATAAATTGGATTAATTCTTCTTTTATTAAATGTAATTTTTTCCCGATTAAAAAAAGTATTTCTGCTCCAATTTGTTGTTGCATAGCTTCTTTTTCTTCTTTATTTTTTCCTATTACTGATTGGCCCTTTTCAAATAGTTTTTCTACTTCAGTATCAATCTTTAATTTTTCCATCATTGAACTTATTAAACACATCATTTCAATATTAATTTTCATGATAACCTCCTAAATTAAAAAATGAAGCAACTTTTAGTTACTTCTACTAAATAACTGGTGCTGCATATTCATAATTAAATTTATCTATTTTTTCTATTGAATAAATAGTTTTTGTTTCATCTTCATAAGAATGATGAGCTGCAAAATCTAATTGTATTTCTCCTTCTGCTTTTTGAACTGCTGAAAATTCTAGTCCATTATCCGCCATAGAATCAAATATACTAATTTTTAGAAAATCTCCTTTTAATGTTTTGCAAAATACTGTAGTATTTTCATCATAGTTTTCATCTGATATAAGACCTAATTCAGAACTTTCTATTTTAATAATATCTCCTGTTTCTCCATCTTTTCTTGTTAGCTTTGCTCCTGGTAGTGCTAATGCTAAAGTTTCAAGACTTGCATTTAATGTTTTTGCTGAAATTGTTGCATTTTCATCATCAATTACTTCTGTGCCTTTTGTTTTTCCTCCTTGACCATCAAACTCTATTTGTCTTATTGTTCTTTCTACTTTAAATGTAGAACCACCTCTTATTGGAGCTAACATTTTTTGTGATTCTAATCCATAATTTCTAAACACAATTCCATGGTCAATTTGAATATTTTCAACATCTACTTTTTTTTGTTTTGTTTTCAATTTTAATTCCTCCTTTATAATTATTTTTAATTTTCAAATTCATACATATGTATTTCAAATGTTTGCATCCTTCTTTTTATATTTTTATCTTCATCATAATTTGTATTACAACCACTAAAATATATTGTTATTGCAAAATCTTTTAGAAATGTACTGTATCCATCTAGTTCTTCTTTTATTAAATCACATATATTTTCTATTTGTGTCGTATCATCTCCTGAATCCCAAGTTTCTGCTTCTAAATAAAATGGTACATATATCTCATCATTATTTTCTTTAACATCTAAAACAGTATAAGGAAATTCCATTGAATTATCTGCAGTCATAAAACAATTTGTGATAACTTTATCCAATATTTCTTTTATATGCTTTCGTAATTTTATTCTAGTAGTTTCTTTATTCATTTCCGATTTCCTCTCTTTCGTCAATTAATCCTTTTGCCTTATTTTCATCTTCAATACTTTTTATGTAAGTACCTTGTATTTTTCTAATTTCATCCATATTATTCAACACTGCATTTCTTAGATGTTCTTTTTTTACTTGTTTAGATGTTCCTGTTTCCTGGAAACCTACATAAAATCCACCTGGTTTATATCCCACTTGCAAACTTCCATCTTTTCTGGCCCAATACTGTGTGTTTTTTTGTCCTCTACCAGTATTCCTTGATATTGTTTCTTTTGCTTTTTTAGTTACAAATTTCCCAACATCTTTATTAGCTGCATGAACCAATTCTTTTAACATATATTTGCTTCTATCAACTTGATCTATATATTGAACTCCATTTTTAGTTATTTTTATTGCACTAGGAATTGCCATAAGCATTTATCTCCTTATTTTTTATATCACTTGAACAAGTAAGTTCTAATTTTTCATCTTTTGTTTCATATTTTTTAACAATTTTATATTTAACACCTTTGTATTCTAAGTACTGTTCATCTTCATAGTCAAATTTCCATATTTTTAAGACTTTTTCTAATTTCATTCCTACAGCTGCTGCTTGAAAAAAAGTAGAACCATATATTTGAACTTCTTCTCCATAAACCTCTCGTTTTTTAGGTCCTCTTATCATATCTCCAATTTCATTATCTTTTACTTGTTCTTTTCCTATTAAAATAATTAATTCATTCATATTACACCTCTTTTGGTGGATTTGTATATTTGGATGACACACTCATTTTATATCTTAATCTTTCATATGCTTTTTGATATTTATCACTTGATGCATTATTTCTAAAATTTGCTCTTACATAAGCAGTAATTGCTTGACAAATTGTAGAATCTGAAGCTACTATATTACCTTTTTTTATTCCAGACATAATTAAATCATCTATTGCTGCTTTTTCTACTTCTTTTAATTCTTCATCAAAATTAGTATTACTTAATCCCACTCTTTTCCTTAATTCTTCTACATCCATCATTTTAGTAGCTTCCTCCTATTATTTTTCTTCTTTTTCCTCTTCTGAAGATTCTTCTTTTTTATCCTCTTTTTCTTCTTCTGAATTTTCTTCTTTTTTATTCTTTTTTGTCTGAATAGGTTTCTTATCTTCAACATATTCTGCAGATATAACTCTACCTACTTGTGCCTCATTTAATTCTTTTAATCTTTCTTCTGTTACTTGTATAACAGTACCTTTTTTTACTTCTTTTTTATTTTTTGTTTTATCCCTAAAACTTACTTCAACTTTAAAATTATATTTAATCATTATATTTTCCTCCATTTATAAAAATTTAAGAGACCTTTCGGTCTCTATTTTAAACTACTTTATTTTTTTTCTTTAATAAAACTACACTTTGTTTACTTGACATTTTACCATCACCAATAAGAGTAGCTTTTGTAATCCATTCATCTGTATCATCATTAAAATATCTTTTGATTACAATTTCCATATTTGAATTAAATACATAATCTGATAAGTCACATATTATTCCAAATACATTTCCTTCTTCTGCGGTGTCAAATGATGGTAAATAATCATCTTCGACTAAAATTGCTTCTTTTCCAAGTACTTTAGTTGTTTCTTCTCCATTTAGTCCATAATTTACTCTACCTACTGGTTGTCCGTTTTGGTCAACCATACCTTCAATATAATTTGTAAAATCAGCATCATTTAAGATAAAACTAATTCTTTTCTTATAACTTGCTGGAACTGCTTTTTTTGCCTTTATCCATCCTCTATAAGTTTTAATCTCATCCTCATCTAATTCAACTTCTTTAACTTCGGTATGTTTTGCAATTCCTAAAGGTTGTTTTTCTCCTGAGCCATTTATAATAGCTTGTTCTAATGCTACAACCATTGCTTCTTTGATTGCATCTACTAAACTGTCTTCAAAAACTTCAAGTGTAGTTGTGTCAACTTCAAGGCTAATTGCTATTCTACATTGCAATTTGTGATATAAGAATGATACATTTGCATTTACAGGGTATTTTTGTTTGTCTGCAACTTTATTTTCTCCTACCCATTCTGCTTTTGGTTTTAAACTTGCGACAGGAATAGAAACTCCACCTTTTACATTTGATTTTGTTACTCTTGCCCAAATTTGACCATATTCTCTTAGTTCTTTAATTATTCTTTGCATAATTGTATTTGGTATTACGGCTGATGCATCTGTAGTTAAAGTTATTGCATCTGCTCTTTTTTCTGAAACTTTTCCAGTTAATATGTATTCCATAAATGCTTGCCTTTTTTCCATCTCATCTTTTCCTGTTTTATTTACTAATTCTGCATTTCTTCCTGACAAATAAGATGCAACTGGATTAAATTTTGCTTTATTCCTTATTTCCATTTGTTTAATTACTGCACTTCTTGATTCTTCTAGCTTTGCTTTTTCTTCATTTAGTTTATCTACTTCTTCTTCGATTTCTTTTAATCTTTCTTCATTTTCTTCTTTTGTTGCTTCTTCTCCTTTAGCTTTTAATTGTTCTTCTAATTTAGTAATTTTTTCTTCTAATTCTTTGATTTTGTTTTCTAATTCTTCCATTTTAAATTCCTCCTATATTTATTTTTGTTTTTATAGAAATTCTTCTTTTTCGAATTTCCAATTGTTTTCTTGCTCTTGCATTATCCAATGCCTTTTTTTCGTTATCCAACGATACTAAAGCACGAGCATATATAGTAGTGTCTTCATAAGCAGGATAATTTACCGCACTTACTTCGACAACCTTACTAACTTTTTTAATTATTCTTGTAGGTATTTCTCGATCTACATCTTTCCATTCTTCTTCTGCTACTTCAAACATATAACTCATTCCAGTTATATCCCCTCTTTTTATTGAAGAATTTAATGCTTTAGATTCTGAATTATTTACAATATCTAAATTTGCTCTTATTTTTAAACCAATTTCATCTGGTTGCAAAAATAGTGTATTGTTAGGATTATTTCTTCTACTCCTTGCAAGTGGGATTCTGTTTAAATCATGATTATAATATAAAGCAACATCATCAAAATTAGTTCCTTCAAATGCTCCTTTTTCTATTATTTCTTTAAACATTCCTCCAATAATTGTTTCTGAATTATAAATAGCTGCATAACCTTCTAATATAGCTTCTGAACTATCTTCGTTTTGTTCATTTTCTATATTTTTTATATTTTCTACTTGTCTTCTTTCTGTTTTTTCTTTAATATACTTATTTTTATCTTTCTTCTCCATTATCATTCTTTTCCTCCTTCATACTATTTTTAGATTTATTTAATTGATACTCACTTGCTATTCTCGCATCAATATTATTTAAACTTAAAATTCTTATATCTCCCCCTTCTTCAGCAGGTGGCATACCTAATAGACCTAAAGCATCATCAAGTGTAAATACCATTAAAGGCATTAATTCTTTTATTGCCGTTACTTTTGTTGACCAACTAGCATATTGAAGTCTACTTGAATAAAATTCTACTTGATTTCCTACATCTCTTTCTCTTTCTGAAAAAAGTCTTGCTGTAAAGCCTTGACAACACATTATAGCTATAGGTTCTATTCTACTTTCGTAAAAACTGTTAAATTCTTCTTCTGTATAACTATTATTAAATATTGGTATTGACACACCATATCTATTTAAAATCTTGTTTTGAACAAAATCTAATGTATCTTTATCTACTATTTTTGGATCTATTTTTAAATCTATATACTCCCCTTTTAAATCTAAAGGTAATATTCCTGATTTACTATCTGTTATTTTTTTTTCAAATTCTTCTATTTGTTTTTTTTGTTCCTCAGTCTCTAATATTGTATTTATTTTTAATATTCCTCGAATTTGAAAACTAGATTGTATTCCTTTTTCTATTCCTTCCATCATTGTTTGATTTGTTTGTAGAGTCTTTAATAAATCTTTGTTGTCATTATCTCCCATGAACTCATTTGTTCCAAAAAATTGTCTTAAATGAATTACCTTATAATATGGCATTTCTGCAGTATAGCCATTGGCAAAATAAAATTTTATATTAATATCACCATATGGATTTTCTAATAAATCTACTTGCATTGGTCTAAGTGGATATAAACCTTTTATTATTCCATCTTCGTATAAGGGATAAATAAAAACATTGTTATCTAATAATAACAATGTTACAATTTTATATATAAATTCTGATGTAGTCATAAAAGGATTTGGCATAAATTTTAATAATCTCTCTAATGAACTTTTTACTACTATTTGTTTTCCTGTTTCATTATCAATTCTAATATGTTTTGGTTGTAATTTAGAACAATGTGTAGCCACTCTATCAATACATATTTTTACTATATCTGAAGCATATATATTATTTCCAAAATTAGAAAATATCGGCATTTCTCCATTTAACATTTTATAATATGCACTTTTTATTTTTTGAGATTTTACTTCTTCTGTATTTTTACCAAATACAGAATGAAACATATCTCTTATATTTATTTTGTTCACTTTATTACCTCCATATATTCATTTCTATGGGCATATAGTACTGCATAAGCTATAATTAAACTTACTGTTCCATCTATTCTTACATATTTTTGTGAATTAAGTTTAACTGGCATAATTAATCCATTATCATCAACCTTTATTTCTGTATTACTTAAACACCATTTTAATAGTGGTGAATTATTATAATTTACCAATTTTGATTTTAGATCTGCTTCTAGTATTTTCATTGGATTTGATAAAACCTCTTTTTTTTGTGCTATAGTTTCCATATCAAATCCAACATCTTTCATTTCATCTACCCAGTATTTAGCTGACCATCTATCATATCCGATATACATTGGTTTAATATGATATGTTTTAAACATATCTATAAACCATTTTGTTACTTTTTTATAATCATTCTCCCAACCTTCGCTGATTTCTATTAGTTTTCCTTTAGCCCATTCATTATAAGGTACTTTATCCTCTCTAACTCTTTTATCTAATTGTTCTTGTGGCATAAAATACTTTTGTATTATATATTTCTTTTTATCTTCTTTTTTCATAATTAAAAGAGTTGCACATGTCAAATCTGTAGTATCTGACAAGTCAACTCCACCTAAAGCAATACTATTTTTTAAAATATTTATATCAAATGTTTCTGGATTTATTATTTCAGCTTCTTCTAACCAAGCATTACTATTATTTTGTTTTATATTAAAATCCTTGCACAACATTTTTATCCTATTTCCTCTGTCATTTTGAGATTTTAATATTTCTTTTTCTATGTAATCTACTTTTTTTATAGTTCCTAAACTTGGATTTGATTTTTGCCAAGTTTTTTTATCTCTCCATATTTCTGTTTCATTATCTTGAGTAAATAACAATGCTAATATACTTTCATCATCTATTTCTCCATCATTAACTTTTCTAACATATTTTAATTTTTTATCTAAAAAGCCATCTGTAATAAAACCTTCTGTGGTTATTCCAAATAATAAAGGTTCATCTTTTGTAGATTGACTTCTTTTTATAGCATCTTCTACATCATCTGTTTTCATTTCATGTTCTTCATCTATACAACCTACTTCAATATTATATCCATCTTTATTTTTGGTCTGACCACTCAATTTTTTCACTTTGTTTTTATTTTTTTTATGTTGTATTCTTCTTATGCTCATATATACTCTTTTTTCTAATTTTGGATTTAATGAAATCATATTTTGCATTTCTTCAAAAACAATAGATGCTTGGTCTGTTGTATTTGAAGCACACACAACATCAGTTCCACCTTTTCCGCAAAAGAACTCTGCAAGTAAGATTGCTGCAATAAGTGTTGTTTTCCCGTTTTTTCTAGCAATCAATAATAATACTTCCCTAAATCTTCTTAGCCCTGTTTTTGTGAATTTGAAAGAATATGCTACTTCTATCATTGCTTTTTCCCAAAGTTCTAATTTAAAAGGTTTTCCATAAAAAGGAGATTTGGTATGTCTACAAAAGTGCTCAATAAAATATATTCTTTTATCCGCATCTTTTGTTTCATATACATATTTTGGATTTTTTAAATCATTCATTAGTCTATTAAGTACAATTTTTATTTCCATTCCTGCAATTATTTCTTCGTTATTAATTTTATTATAGTATTCTTCTAACCACATTTTGTTTCCTCATTCAAACATTTTTTCAAAATCTTCATAATCATCATCTGGTTCAACTGAATTTTTTTCCAAAATCCCATTTAATGTTTTTATTAATACTGCATGTGTATTAAGATACTTATTCCACAGTTTTGCACTTTCTGTAATTAATTGATGTGATGGATTATTCTTGCTTACTATAACAGATTTATTGTTTTTTATATTTTCATACAGTTCATATAATTCTCCAGTCAAGTTTGCTACCTGTTGTATGGTGTTTTCTGCCAAAAGTCTTTTATTTTCTTCTACATTTTTGAATATTCTATTTAATTTATCCTTTTCTTTCTGGATTACTTCTTTTTTATCCATTTTTCAAAATTCCTTTCCAAAAATGAAAATTTTTCGGTTATATTTTTCCGTTGTTCCCCTTCATCGCTCCCTAGTACTTTAGCTTTGTAAAATTATAGGGGGATTATTTTTTATCTATTTCTGCTTGTTTCCACCATTTTTCTATGTATCTTATATATCCTTCTGGTCTTTCTTTAGCTCTGTCTATACATTCTTCTTTCGTTGCACTTATATATATTGATTCTGCACCTAACTCTTTTATCATCTTATCTCTTGTATATTTATCTGCAAAGCCACCTATTACCCAAGCATTAGTCCAATCACCTTTTCTTACTTTTATGTTGTCGAGTAAAATTTCTCTTATCGCAAACATGTTCTTTAATAAGCTATCTGGATGTATATATCTTGGTTGCAAACTTATACATTCCCATATATTATCCACATCTAATACTAAGTCTCCTTTAATCATATGTTCTTTTACATATGTTGTTTTTCCTGATAAAGGACTTCCCCATATTAAAAATACTTTCTGTTCTATTGTATTTTTATGACTTTTATTTCCTAAAGCTCTTTGATGTTGTTTATTATGACATCCTATACATAATGCAACTAGATTATTAGGATTTAGTGATATATTATAATCATTAACATTTTCTAAGGTTAAATGTTTTATATGATGTACTTGTTCTGCTGGTGCTCCACAATTTTGACAAAATCCATTTGTCTTATCCAATGCCATTTGCTTTGCTCGTTGCCATTCACTTGAATTATAAAATGTTTTTAAATTTTTCCACATTATTTACCATTCCTTGAATTTTGCTACTTTTTTATCTAAGTTTAATCTTTGTTGTTGTATATCTATATTTTGTGGGTTTTCTGCCCATTTATCTTTGGCTCGATTCTTTAAGTAAAAACACATTGCTCCTGTATCTGGTGGCTTAAAACTTTGAATTTCCACTATTTTAACTTCTTCTTCATATTGTCCAGTTTTTATCTTAATTGGTTTATATTCTTTGTAATAATATCCTGTAGCTGCTTTAAATAAAGAATTTTCTACTTCTTCTATTGCTTTTAATCTTGCATTTTTTATAAGACCAGAAAGCCAAGAATATTTTTTTTCATAACTTTCAAATGTTGTTTTACTTATTCCTAGATTAGCAGCAATTTCTTTTTTTGTGCATCCTCTTTCTGCCCAACTTGTTATTTCATTTTTTTTGCTTTTTAATTGTTTTTCATTATACTTACTCTTTGCCACACCATCACCGCTTTTCTATTTATTACTTATATAAACACTATGTAAGATATAAAGCAGGAAAAGAGCTTACTTTGAAATAAGCTCTTTCTATATCTTACATACTATTTATATAAAAAAGATGTATATTATTTAATACTTTTATATATCTTTTTTATTTACTTTTACTTAAATTAATCTATTGTATTTATAACATATTTATTAACTAGGTTTGTATATGGATTTACTCGGGTATTTATAATTTAGAAAATAAATATAAGGCTTCTCCGTGTAAATCATAAATATAACTTTCTGTATATCCTAATTCTTCTGCAATGTCTCTCCAACTTTTTGCTCTTGTATATCTAAAAAATAATATGTTTTTATATGGTTGATCTAATAATTCTATTTTATTATCTATCATAAATTTTTTTATTAATAATTGCTGCATTTTTTTAGTACAATCAATTTTTAATTCTTCTAATCTGCTAATTGCATTTGAAAATTTATCATTATCGGAATTATTGTTATTTGTTTTTGTAAAAGAAATTGTTGTAGTAATCTTTTCAATTTTTGATTTTACTTCTTCAGTATCATTAAGTTTTTCTTCAATATATTTTATATCTTCTTTATATTGATTCAATTCTTCTTTTGATTTTTGTATTTTTTTTACTTCTTCTTCTGTTAAATTTCTTTTTCTTTTAGGCATTCTTTCGTACCTCCTTTAAAGACTTAAAAAATTTTTTTCTATAATATGTATCCCTTATTTATTTTTATCTTGTCCAAAATAAGAAACAATAACAATTGTTATGCATATAATTAATGTTATTAAAACTCCATTACTCATCTTTCTTCATCTCCAATCTTTTTATTTTTTCTAAATATTCTAATACTTCCTCGTTTGTTAACCATCCTATAACATCATCTGTAATTGATGTGCTAAAACAAAGGTCATAATAACTATCTGTTACTTTTTTTAATATTGCTAATTCAAATAATCCTTGTTCATATCCGTAACTACCGTTTATGCCTAATTACACTTGCCCCATATCCGTTAGGAAAAATAAATTTGTGGCCCCAATTATAAAACCCTATACTTGATGGTTCTACTTCATATTTTTTATATTTATCATATTTTAAATCATTCATTTTTTTACTTAATTCACTTCCTTTTTAAATATTTGTATATCGTTTGTTCAATATACCTTAATGCTTCATAACTTGTTATAAATCTTCCACTATGTCTGTTTCTGACTTCGCTTCTTATTATCCTTATGCTTTGATTGTATTGTCTTTTATATATTTTTGCTAACTGCTCTTTACTTAGTCCACTTGTCCATTTTTCTATAATCTCTTTTTCGTTCATACTACACCTCTAAAATGTAGTATGCTCTATTTTATTAAGTTTATATTATTTATCTTCCAATAATTCTTGTTTCATTTCTTCCCAAAGTTGTATTTCATAATCATAATCAGAAGCGTAATCAAGATTATCGTCTCTTTCAGCATCAAGTTTAGTTATTCTTCTGTTTATCTTATTTTCTATTTTCTTTTTAGGTATTGAATTTTCTTTAATATATTGATTTACTTCGTTTCGTAATCTTAAATATGCTTTTATTAAATCTTCTTTTTTTAGTTCGCTTAATCTACTATATAATGTTCTTCCACCTACCACATAATAATATTTGTTATCAGTTGCTCTTTCTAATATTTTTATATAGTCTAATACTGTTTCTATAGCTTCTGTACCATAAACATATCCTAGACTTTTTGCAGCATCTGGCAAGTCTTTTTCTCTTAAAATCATTCTTATATATTTAATAGCCTTCTCTACTTCCATAAGCTAGTCCTCCTTATAATAATATAATTCTTGTAATGTATTTAATCTTACATCATCTTTAAAATCTTTATATTCTTGTTGTAATTCAAATTGTCTTTCATTGATTTTTTGTCTTATTATATCTTTAGATATTGAATTTTGTAATGCTTTCTTTAAACTTTCTATAACAAGTTCTACTGGTGGATTTAACGAGCCTTCTTTTAAATTTAATAATTTTGTTATTTTATTGTGTTCTTCTTTGTATATATCTCGTTCTTCTGTTACTTTTTCTAATGCTTTTATTATTTCTTCCATTACAAATATAAAATTATTTAATGCTTGTAATACTGTTTCTATGGCTTCAATATCTTCTTTAAATTCTCCTTTAGTTGCAAGACCACATTCATTTGCTTTTTTTGTATTTTCTAATTGTTTCTTTAAATTTTCAATTGCTACTTCTAATTCCATAATCTACCCTCCTACCAGTCTATATTTATAAAAGCATCTCTATCATAAAATACTGCTTTATAAAATATACTTGCTAATTCTTTTCCGTTTTTATCTACTAAATAAGTCCAATATACACTTTCGCTATCCTTTAATTTTATATTGTATGGTAATTTAACATTATAGAATAAATCGTTTTCTTCATTAATTATTTCTATACCTAATTCTTTATATTTATTAACAACAATTTCTCTTGTCTCTTCTCTATCAAATATTTTTCCGTTTATATATAATCCATAAATTGGTAATTGAATTTTATTTAATATTTTATCTCTGCCTTTTTTTTCAATATTTTCTATTGCTGTATTACTGTTGCCATTTATTGCAGATATTAGTAATTCTGCTCTTTGTAAATCTTCTTCTAATTCTTTATCTTCGTTCATAGTTCCTCCTTTAATAAGTCTGGATTATCATATATGTTGCCTATTACTGTAATTTTATATCTTTCAATATTTTTAGGAGTTAATCTTTGATATTCTCCTCTCAACCAACAAGCATAATTTTCTTTCCATTGAATTTTTTGATACACTAATCTATCAGAATTTACATAGTGTCCTTCTTCTGCCACTATATCGCCTTCATATATCTTTGTTCTATTTATGTCTTTCATTCCTGTATATTGTCCTATGGTTTCTCTATCCACATAATACCAAGTATCTGATGTTTCTTCATCACAATATAGTAATTCAATATCATCTCCATATTTTATTCCAAATGAATATAGCCATCTTCCTTCTGTACCTTCCATTATACTTTTTCCTCTAAATTCTATCTCTCTCATATTTCCTCCTACTTAAAATCATTTACTTTTATCTTAACAATTAGTCTATTCCCACATCTATCTTGCATTTCTACAAGTGGTCTGCCTACTACTCCCTCTGACTTAGCAGTTCCTATTTTTGAATCAGGTTCTGTCTTTACAAAATCTATCCCTTCTTGTATTGTTCCCTCTAATACAATAGGAACTACATCTATTCCAAAATATCTTGCA
The DNA here is from genome assembly GCA_947629855.1 of uncultured Clostridia bacterium. Next base: position 17,895 of record CANRFI010000002.1, on the reverse strand, counting down.
ATATCTTCAACACTTTCTCTTGGTTGCCAGTTACCAGTTATTTTTACATCAAATAATATAAAGTCTTGTCCTTTTCTATATAGACCTCCGTTCTGGATTTTTTCGCCATAACCTTCTCCCACTAGCATTACTTCTGTTTCTCCAAATTTTTGCTCAAATAATTGCTCGTTTGTTTCTCCGCCAAATAGTTCAACTAATCTGTTCATTAAATCTACTGGTATTTGTGCTTTATCAGTTCTACCTCCAAATGTTACTTTATGCCCATCCCACATAATTCTTATATTAGTTCCATCTATCTTTTCAGTAAATTGCCATTTAAGGTCTTTTATGAACTCTACCGTTTTATTAGTAAATTCTCCTTCAATTAACTTTTTTGTTTTTTCGTCTCTTTTGAATAATGTTTGTATTTTATGATATTCTTCCATTTAATTTTCCTCCAATCCTAGTTCTTTTAAGGTATATCTTTCCGATTTGTTTAAATTCTTAAATTTTTCATATATAACCATTTCAAACATGCAATAATCATTATTAAAACAATTAATAACTAATTTATCATTATTAGTTTCTCTAAAAGATATTGTATTTACTTTCATACAACTGTATTTATTAACATTTTCTATAATATCTTTCAAATCTGCTTTTTCTTCTTCTGTCAATAACTCTTTCTTTTCTTCTACTACTTCATATTTTGGGCGTTCTATTTTTAAAATATTTTTATATGTATCAACATTGTTAACATATTTTATTTTTTGTTCTTCATCTTTAATAACTACTTGTCTTATATTTCCAATACTATTTATATATGTTACTAAATCTCCTACTTGTATATTCATTTACTTTTCCTCTACTTTCTTTTCAAAATATTGTTTTATACATTCTTTGCAACCATTTGGTGCTTTTTCGCAATGTCGTATAAATCTATACTTACATATGTCTGAATAATCTATATCATAGTCTTTTATTATATCTGCCATTTCATTTATTATTTTGTTTTGCTTTCTTATTTCTTTATATAATTTAACTGAATTGCCTTTTACTTCATCTATCATATTTACATCATATTCGTGTTCCATTTCTTTTGCTTGTATTTGATTTTCTAGTTGGTCTATGTATTGTAATATTATTTCTAAAGATTCTATATCTTCATTACAATTAATACATTCTGAAAATTCTTCTTTTTGTTTTTTTCTACATTTAAGCATTATCTCTAATTGTCTTTTTGCTTTTTCTATTTCTTCTTTACTTAACATTTTCTTGTGTCTCCTTACTTATAATTTTATATCCTAATGCTCTTATTCCATCACATATCGGTTTAAATGTTCTATCTTCAAAATTCCAACTTTCATGTATTATGATGTCCCATATTTTTCTTTGTTCTTCTTTATCAGGTGTGATTTTATTTAATATTCTTTGTATATGTCTATTCTTTTGTCCTATTACCCTATAATCTGGATAATCACTATCTTCTTGTTCAAAAATATCTATATACCATTTTTGTAATTTTACTATATCTACTAAATCTATTTCTTTACTTAACATCTAAAACACCTCTATTTCTTCTGGTTGTGATATAGTTATTGTTTCACATACTGCTAAATTTCTATATAATAACAATTTTGTATTGTAATCTAAATTCAAATTTTGAATATTTCTCATTGTTTGTTTCATATAATTACTAATCCATAATGGTAGTTTTAAATACTTTGGATATTGATTATATTTCTCAACAAAATCATTTATCTTATGTGCTATTATTTCTTCTACTTTTGCTAATTCAATTTCTTGTACTTTACTCATCTTTTGCCTCCTAAACTTTATATTTCACACTTTCAAATTGTTCTTTTGTTACTATATCTTCTATAGTTTCTTCTTCTAAACTTATCCAAAATTCTGCATCTTTTGTTTTATAAACCATAATACTTATTCTGTATGGCTGAACTTGAAAATGTTTTTCTATTGCTAATACTTTATAACCATTTACATAGTCGCTTACTTCTATTAATTCCATTATGTTTTTGGAATGTTTTTTACAACATTTCTGCTGATTTCCATACAATATTCCATCTTTATCGGTCATACTATCTATATTTCCACTTTTGAAATATCCACCAAATTCAAAAATATTTCCTTCGTCAGTTCTTCCATATTCTCCAACTTCAATTTTATCTTCCATTATTGCTTGTCCTCCTTTCTATTCTCATATCTCGCTCTGTCAACTTGTTCCCTTAAATCTATAATTTCAATTTTTTGTTTGTATATCTCGTCCTCATATTCTGCATTTTTACACCAGTATCCTATTAAAAATCCTATTATAAAGACCATTAATACTAATAAAAATGTCTTTGCCTTTTCTTCTAATTCGTATAATTTATAATCAAAATGCTTCGTTTTTTTCATTTGATTTATCCTCCTATTTGATTTATATTTGTATCAAAACTTATTTGTCCGTCTGCTAAAATTCCATTTAATATATCTTCACTTAACATTTTTTCTTTCGCTGATTTATAAAAATCCTTTTTTATTTCAAAACCATAACAATTTCTATTTAACTCTGCACAAGCCCTTAATGTTGAACCACTACCGAGCAACAGGATCAATAACAACATCTTCCTCATCTGTAAATATTTCTATAAGACTTTTTAATAAACCTATTGGCTTTTGCGTTGGATGTATTTTAGGATATATATTTTTATTATCTCTTTTCCATTCAAACCAATTAAAAATCATATTATGATTATTATTAAATTTTGGTAATTTATCTCTATATAGTACAACTGCATATTCTGTAGCTCCTACTATTTTCATATTTGCTTTTAATACTTGACTTGAATAATTTTTTATAAATATTAATGGATAATTTTTTTGCAATCCATGTTTTTTTGCTTCTTCTATAACCATCGGTATTTGTTCAAATGCACAAAATACAATCATTGCTGGTGCTTGTCCTTTTTCTTTAGGTTCTTTCTTTAAATATCTAGTACAAAAATCAAAAAAATTATTTATTTTGAAATCTTTGTCTGTATCAAAAAAAGTTTTTCCTGCTAAATTGCTTTCTCCGTTTTTATTATTTCCATCTACATACCACATTGGATTACTTGCATAAGCATTATTTCCTAAGTTATATGGTATATCTGCTATAATTAATTGAGCATGTGGTATTCCGTATCTTTTTGCATTTTCAAAGTGATCGTTATATAGTTCTATTTTTACATTTGATTTCATATCTTTATTTGTTCTCCTATTCCTAAAATTTGTTTAATTTTTTGTATTGGCTCTTGCACTAAATTACATTTATCTTGTCCAGTGAAATATGGATTTTCTAATTTGCAACAGCCATAGCATAAATTATTTTTCAGTGCTTTTGCACATATTCCGAGTTAATTGTGGATAATTATATTTCATAGGCTAATCCTCTGGCATTTCATATACTTTTGGAATATTATATATTCCTCTAATATCATTACCTGCTACATTTGATATAGTTGCATATTTTTTATATTCACTTATTATCTCTTGCAATACTTCTTTTGCTCTTTCTTCTGTTTTATATCTTGCTATTACATTATAATTGCAATCACTATAATTGATTTCTACTGCAAAATCATTGTCGAGATTTTTCCCCATATGTAAATAATTTATATTGTCAAAATTAAATATTTGTGTTTTATCTTGGCTAATTATTAACATTTTACTTTTCCCCCCTTAAATTATTTCTCTTTATATTCAAAATATCTATCTATGATTTTAAATCCATTAAACTTTGCTATTTGTAATTCTTCTCTTGTTATCCATTTTTGCCATTTTCCACATTCGCCACAATATAGTCCTCGTCTAGTTCCTTGTATTTCTACAAATAATTTATTACTGTTACACTTATTACACTTTGTTTGCATCTTTTGCCTCCTGAACTTTATATTTCACACTTTCAAATTTTTCTTTCGTTACTATATCTTCTATATCTTGTTCTTCTAGACTTTTCCAAAATTCTACATCTTTTGTTTTATAAACCATAATACTTATTCTGTATGGCTGAACTTGAAAATGTTTTTCTATTGCTAATACTTTATAACCATTTACATAGTCGCCTGCTTCTATTAATTTTAATTTGTGTTTAGAATGTTTGACTATATTTTCTCTAAGATATAAGCCTTTCTCACATTCAATATATTGTTGCATATAATAATCATTGTTTTTTACTTGGTCTATTTTTCCATATTGTAATTTTACATATTCTCCAACTTCAATTTTATCTTCCATTATTGCTTGTCTTCCTTTCTATTTTCGTATATCGCTCTGTCAACTTGTTCTCTTAAATCTATAATTTCAATTTTTTGTTTGTATATCTCGTCTTCATATTCTGCATTTTTACACCAGTATCCTATTAGAAATCCTATTATAAATACTATTAATATTAATAAAAATGTCTTTGCCTTTTCCTCTAATTCGTATATTTTATAATCAAAATGTTTTATTCTATCTTTCACCTTTTATCATCTCCTATATTCTTAATATTCTTCTATCTTGACTACAACTTTTGGAGTTCTAGCATATTTTTTTATAATTGTTGCTTCTGTTATTTGTGAATCATCCTTAAATGCAAACTTATTTAATGCATCACTAATAATTTTTCCTATATTATCCCAATCTGGCTTTTTAGTTGGACTTATTATATCTGCTAGCATTTGTGTTTCCTGAATTTTAGTCCTTTTTTTTGGTAATTCAAAATATGCTATAACAGTTAATTTAACTCTACCTTCTATTGGTATAAATTGTGGATATTTATATACGAATATTTGCCTAACTAAATATTCATAATTTTTGGTTTTTGTTGGTGTATAGGCTTTTCCTGTATATGTATTCATTCGTGGTCTTTGCTTTCCTGTTATGCTTTCCTGGATTTCTATCTCATAAATTATTTTTTCCAAACTAATTCGCCTCCAATTCTTTTATAAATAAACCTAAACATTTATTATGAATTGCAATTTCTATTGGTTCTCTACCTGTAATAGTAGCTGGTAGAACTATTATTCCTCCTGTTTTATTTTTCCATTTTTTTTCTATCTTTATTTCTTGTTTACAATAATCACAAATATAATATTCATATTCTAGTTTTGGTTTATATCTAACTAAATGAGCTGCTTCTGGTTTTGGTTTATATTTTTTATGTTTTATTATTTCTGTTCTTTGAGAAAAATAACTAAGATTTATTTTACAATTTTCGGTCATTTATTTTCGCTCCTTTCTGCATTTCGTTTTTTAAGCATTTTATAAAATATGCTAAAAATTCATATATTGAACATTTTTTAATATCCATATATTTTTTTGCTTTTAAAAATCTAAATTCAAATTGTTTCCTGGTTAAATTATATAAAAATGCTTTATCTGGGCTGAAATATATTTCTTTAATTGCCCAATATTTCAGCTTATAATCATACTTTTGTTGTTCATTAAAATATTCTAATATTTTAGGATTTGTAATATAAATATCCAATCTTTCTAATATTTTGATTATAATGTCTCTATCTTCTGATGTGATTTTTTCGCTTGTTGTCGTATTATATATAAAATAATTAAATAATGAATTTAGTTTAGTTATAATGTGTTCATCTGGCTGTTCGTTCGGTTGTGTGTTCGGCTGTTCGTTCGGTTGTTCAAAATATAATTTAACTATTGTATATGTAGATGCATCATTTTGATTGGATCCGCTTCTTATATAAAATGTAATCATTATTAATTAATTCATTTCTTGCCCTTTGCAATGCAGAAATGTTTAATCTTTTTACTTTACTCATTAGAATTTTATTCGTTACTTTAAACTCACAAAGCCAATCTGTCTTGCGATCTATTTCTAACAATATCAAATATATTGAAATAGCATTTGCGGAGATTGGTTTATAGTCCAATGCGGAATAAAATTCTTCGAGTTGTTTATCTATATTTATATAGTTTCTCATTGATATAAATTTCCTTTCTTTTTGCTTATTTCTCGACAAAATATCTTGTTTCATAAGAAACTATTTTTTATTATATATAGCTGAATATTGTATTCTGTTTATTAATTCTTCTTTCAATAAAAATAACAAGACTGTGTTATTAACAGGATAAGAAACATTGAAAAATTTTCGCAAATCAATATCTTTATATGCATATCTCATTGCCCTTTCTACTTTAGACATTGTTGTTTTATATTTTATTGAAATTTTGCTATATACTTCCATCATTTTTAATTTTTCAGTTTCTTCATTATCAAATTCCATTGTTATTGCGGTACACCAGAATTTAAAGCCTTGAATATTAATTTTAATTCCTATATCCTTTATCAATTGTCTTGCTATTTTATTTATTTCTTCCCTATCTAAATATTTATATTTCTTTTTTATATTGCTCATTTTTCTTTTTTCCTTTCTTTCTTGATTTTATTACGAATAAATGTTACAATATAAATGGAACATTTATTCAAATGTTTTTAATGTAGAACTATATATTACTGTGGTAGGTGGTAATAGTTCTATTTTTTCCATTAAAAATATCATTTATTTTATAATCATATATTTTCTTCCTTAAGTTCTCCGCTTCTTCAATAATTTTTCTATTTTTTTGTTTTGAATTTCCATAATTGTTTCTTTCAGTTATTTTAATTATTGTTGACAAACTATCATAAACTTCAGATGTTAAAGTAAATAATTGTTTGTTTTTTATTTGTAATTTTTCTTTTAATTTTTGGATTTCATCATTTTTGTTTGTTAATAATTTTTCTAAATTTTTCTTTGTATTTAACATAGCATTTTCCCTTCTTTCAATTTTTTTTAATTTATTTTTCATTGTATTCAATGTTAATAACATATTTTTATATAGCTGCATATTATCTGTTAGATCTATACATTCGTTTACTAATTCTTGATAATATTTAATCATTTATATTTATCCTCCTTCTATATGATATTTAACATTTTTTTATATTTATTAAATTGTTCTTCTAGCCATTCATTAAATTGTTCTGATGTATTTTCTTCTGGTCTTTCATTATTCCATTCGTTAATTTTTTTATCTGTCCAAAGAATATGATTGAATACACTATCAAATTTAATTAAACGATTTTCTAGCATGTTAAATTGATAATTCATACTTGCCTTTTTATAGTCGTTGGAGTTTATTGTTCTTTTATAATCATCCATTGCAAATATTTTCAAACTATCCCCTCCTAATAAATTGTATTTTGGCAAAATGCCCATACTGTAAATACTATTGAGCTTAAATATAATGTGCTATATAACAATGCTTGTCCAATTAATTTTCGTATTTTCTTTTTCATTAGTTTCACTTCCTTTCATTCGTTTTTTTGCATTAAGAAATTTTTATTAATCGTTTACTAAATAAGCATAGTAACCCTTGTTTTTATGTGCTTCATTATAATCTAAAACAAATTGTACCGCTTCACACTCAACTTCAAATTCATATGTATCAACAACATTGCAGTCATCATCTTTAATACCTACATAATAAATCTTAGTATCTAATCTCATAAAATCAATCCTTTCTTTTATTAGTTTTACTTTCCCGCTAAAATATTTGTTGCATAATTTCAAATGCTCTATCTAAATTAATTCTTATTCCTTTGTTCCCTACTTTAATTTTTGCTTCTTCCATTTCTGGATGTGCTAATATTTTATAAGTCTGTGATTTACTTAATTGATATTGTTCCATAAACTGTTTAGGTGTTATATATTTTGCTCTCGCTTTTTCACTTAATCTCGTACATGGCATTTTTTATCCCTCCTTATTTATTTTCATGTTACATTTTGTTGTCTGTAATGCTAAAAAAATATCTGTTATTTGACAATTATACAATTCAGCTAATTTACTCTTCATTTTGTCGCTTGGATTTCTTTGTCCATTTTCTAACATTGAAATATAGTTAATGCTCGTCTTAGTTTGCTCTGCTACTTGTTTTTGAGTGTATCCCGCTTTTTTCCTTAACTGCTTTATATTTAAGTTTTTCATTTTATCATCTCCTTCTATTAAACATTTTGTTGTCTAGATTTTATACTACATTTTGTATAATGTCAATACTTTTTTTAAAAAATATTTTACATTTTGTTGTATGTATTGGTGCTCTAAGAAAAAATTTTTTAAAAAAACTTTACAAGTATTACATTTTGTTGTATAATATTAAATATAAATCATTATGAAAGGATTTAATATGAATAGATTAAAACAATTAAGATTAGAAAAAAATTTATTTCAAGAAGATATAGCTAAATTTTTAGATGTTTCTATTTCTGCCATTGGATTTTATGAAAATGAAAAAAGAGACATGAGTCCCAAAACTATTATAAAACTTGCTGAATTTTTTAATGTTTCAACAGATTACCTTTTAGGCAAGTCTGATATTAGAAACCCTGAAGAAATAGATACTGATAAAATAAATATTGGTTTAAGTAAAAAAGATTATAATCTACCCACTCCAGAGCAGCAAGAAAAAATAGAAGAATTTGCAAAATTTGTACTAAAAGATAATTTAAAAGATAAGGAAGATAAAAACAAATGAATTTAGAAAATTTATATGATTTAGCAAAAAAAGAAAATGTTAGCATATATGATTTTTATTTTGATGAAGATATTGATGGAATGTTTTTAAACTATGATAAATTAAATGCTATTGCATTGAACTATAAAAACATTGATAATAGCCGAGAAGAAAAATGTGTATTATCTGAAGAATTAGGTCATTATTATATGGATGCAACTTACAATTATGCTAATATTGATCAAGTTGTTTTTGATAAACAAGAATATCGTGCTAAGAAATGGAGTTATTATGTGCTTATTCCTTTTGAGAAATTAAAATCAGCCATTTTAAATCGGAATTAATACTCTTTATAGTTTAGCAGAATATTTTGAAGTTACAGAAGAATATATGAAAAATGCATTAAAATTTTATGAAGGAAAATATGGATTTATTAAATATAGTTATTAATATTTAAAATTAAGATATATAAAAGGAGGAACAAATTATGCAATGTCCTAAATGTGGAAGTACTAATGTTAATGTTCAAATGGTATCAGAAAGTCAATTAAAAAATAAGCACAAAAGTATATTATATTGGATTTTTATTGGTTGGTGGTGGAGACCTATATTGTGGGTCTGCTTAACAATTCCTATGTTATTAGGTTCTTTGTTTGGTCATAAAAAGCAAAAATTAGTTACAAAACATAAAAGTATGGCTGTATGTCAGAATTGTGGCAATTCTTGGAATACCTAAAAAAATAGATAACATACTCCCCGCCAAGTTTGTATGTTACCTATTCCCTATCTACTTGTATAAGTAGTTATATTTATATTATATAACAATAAGCCTTCTTATACAAGTACCGAAATTTTGTTTAAGGAGGTTTTTATTATGTCTTTTACATATACAACTAGAAAAGATGGTAGATTAATGAAAAAAGTTTCTATTAATGGAAAAGCTAAATATTTATATTCTGATAATCCAAAAGACTTAGAAAAACAATATATAGAATTAAAACACCTATCTTATAGTGGCTTTAATTCAGAGCATGATAATATAAAATTAAAAGATTTTACCTCTAAATGGAAAAATATCAATTCTGCTGGGAAAGATAATGGAACAATAGAGGAATATAACTTTTTAATAAATTCTTATATAAATCCTAATTTAGGAAACATGAAAATAAAGGATATTAAAATATATAATATAAAACAGTTGTTAAAGGATATGGAACATATTCCTCCAACAGCTAAAAAAACTTTACAACTATTAAAAAGAATATTAAATGATGCAGTTGATAATGATATAATTATTAAAAATGTAGCTCAAAATATTAAAGCACCAAAAATAATCAAAAAGGAGAAAATGCCACTTTCTTTAGAAGAAGACAAGGTAATTCTTCAATCTCAAAATAAATATGCTCCATTTTTTATTTTGATGCGTTATACAGGAATGAGAAAAGAAGAAATTGTACCTTTAACAATAGATGATATTGAACTTAAGAATAAAACTGTTTCTATCAATAAAGCCGTTACTTTTATTCATAATCAACCTGTAATTAAAACAACTAAAAATAAAAAAAATAGAATTGTACCTATTCCAGATTTAATCTATGATCTAGTTAAGGAATTAGTGGATAATGCAAATAAAAATAAACAAAAATTGCTTTTTATTAAAGAAACTGATAAAAAAATGTTGACTGATTCAGCTATAAAAAGGCATTTAGAAAGTTTTTTATACTCTATCAATAAAGATAGGGAAAAAGAAATAAAATTTACTTGTCATCAATTAAGACATTCTTATTGCACAATGCTTTATTATTCAGATATTAAAATAAAAAAAGCACAAGAATTAATGGGACATCAAAGTGCTGATATGGTTTATGATATTTATACTCATTTAGATGAAGAAAGAGAAAATGCAGAAGAATTAATAAACAGTTATGTGAATAAAATTATGAAATAATAGTTGTCAAAAAGTTGTCAAAATTAAATATTTATAAAAACAAACACTTGATTTTTCAAGTGTTTTATAGATTAAGAATTTCTGTTTACGAATCTGTTGCTCTACCAACTGAGCTATATTGGCATATTACCTAAAAAATATCATATACTATTTTCATATTTTTGTCAATCAAAACTAAAATTAAACTAAAAAATCAAATAGCTCATAAAAAATTGAGCTATTTGATTTTTTAGTTTTTATTTTAATACATTCCATCCATTCCAGCTGGCATTCCTGTATCGTGATTTCCACAATTGCATCCATTTTTTTCTGGTGCATCAGTTACAATACTTTCTGTTGTAAGTATCATTGAAGCTACAGATGCTGCATTTTGAATTGCGCTTCTAGTTACTTTAGTTGGATCAACAATTCCTACTTTTTTCATATCTACATATTCTTCTTTTGCTGCATCAAATCCAACACCAACTTGTGATTTCTTTACATTGTCAACTATTACTGCTGGTTCTAATCCTGCATTAATTGCAATTTGTTTTGCTGGTTCTTCTAGTGATTTTAATACAATTTTTCCACCTAATTTTTCTCCACCTTCTAGTGTTTCTATAAATTTTTCTACTTTTGGAATTACATTTATTAATGCTGTTCCACCACCTGCTACAATTCCTTCTTCAACTGCTGCTTTTGTTGCAGATAAAGCATCTTCAATTCTTAATTTTTTATCTTTCATTTCTACTTCAGTTGCAGCTCCTACACCTATTACAGCTACTCCTCCTGATAGTTTTGCTAATCTTTCTTGTAATTGCTCTTTGTCATATTCACTTTTTGTGTCTAGTATCTGTGCTTTAATTTGACCTACTCTGTCTGCTATTTGTTGTTTATTTCCAGCTCCATCTACAATAATTGTATTTTCTTTTTGAACTTTTACTTGTTTTGCTTTTCCTAATTGTGTAATTTGTGTGTCTTTTAATTCTAATCCTAAGTCTGATGCAATAACTTCTGCTCCTGTTAAAATTGCTATATCTTGTAACATATCTTTTCTTCTATCACCAAATCCTGGTGCTTTAACAGCTGCTACATTTAATACTCCTCTTAATTTATTTAAAACTAAAGTTGATAATGCTTCTCCCTCTATGTCATCACATATGATTAATAATTTTCCTGATTCTTGCATAATTGCTTCTAATAAAGGTAGTATTTCTTGTATATTACTAATTTTTTTGTCTGTTAATAGTATGTATGGATTGTCTAATATAGCTTCCATTTTTTCTGTGTCTGTTACCATATATGGTGATAAATATCCTTTATCAAATTGCATTCCTTCTACAACATTTAATTCTGTGTTAGAAGTTTTTGATTCTTCTATTGTTATAACTCCATCTTTTGATACTTTTTCCATTGCTTGTGCAATTAAGTTTCCAATTTCTTCATTATTTGCTGAAATACTTGCAACTCTTGCTATATCTTCTTTTCCATTTATAACCGAGCTAATTTCTTTTAATCCTTGTACAGCTACATCAACTGCTTTATCCATTCCTCTTTTAATTGCCATTGGGTCAGCTCCTGCTGCCACATTTTTTACTCCTTCTTTAATCATACTTTGAGCTAAAACTGTTGCTGTTGTAGTTCCATCTCCTGCAACATCATTTGTTTTAGTAGAAACCTCTTTTACTAAACGAGCTCCCATATTTTCATATTTATCTTCTAATTCAATTTCTTTTGCAATGGTAACCCCATCATTTGTGATTAAAGGAGCTCCAAAGCTTTTGTCTAATACGACATTTCTTCCTTTTGGTCCAAGTGTAACTTTAACTGTGTCTGCTAATTTATTAACTCCTTCTACTAAAGATTTTCTTGCCTCTTCTCCAAATTTAATAACTTTTGCCATTTTATATCCTTCCTTTCTATTTTTTACTCAACAATTGCTAAAATATCTTCTTGTTTTACAATAATGTATTGTATACCTTCATATTTTACTTCTGTTCCAGAATATTTGCTTACAATAACATTGTCACCTTTTTTTACACATACTGGCTCTATTTTTCCATCTACTTTTTCTCCTTCTCCTACTGCAATAACTTCTGCTATTTGTGGTTTTTCTTGTGCATTTCCTGCTAGTATAATTCCGCTTTTAGTTGTTTCTTCGCCTTCTTTCATTTTTATTAATACTCTACTTCCTAATGGTTTTATCATTTTGTATTACCTCCTTTGATTTTTTAGCACTCTATTAGAATGACTGCTAATACTTTATACCCTTTTTGTTTAATTGTCAATACTTTTTTTCTTTTTTCACACAAAGTTCACACACATATTATATTCATTGATTTTTATATATATTCCATAATAAAGAAAGAATTCTGGCATTCACCAGAATTCTTCGGACTTTTACGCACTTTGCAAAGCAATATTGTTCCTTACCTCGACGGTATTTGCCCCAGATGGATTGATCCCGAGAGCTACCTGAATGCTGGAAATTTTGTCATACTCATCAGCCTCACTCCACTCTATCATAGAGTCAACTAATTCATCTAAGTATAATTCCCTTTTGAATTTGTTCGGAATCCATATGCCTATCTCTACAGTACATCCATCTTTAGACATTGTGTTTACAACACCTAGCACCTTTTTTGCCCTGTCACGTAACAAAAAGATCACATCCTTGTAAAAGTCATTTTCCATTCTCTTGAGTTCTTCCTTCCAATTGCTTTCGATGGTAGTTCTCATTTTAGGAAACGGGACAGTATAAAGTTTGCTAATTGCTGCGGCATCCTCCTCGTAAGCCTTTAAAATACTAAACCGCCGTGTTCTAAAACCAAATTTTTCGTGCATAACCTTTTGCTCCTTTCTGCAATTGTTTTATACTATAATTATACCATATTTTACATAAAATCTCAATTTTTTTACATTACTTGCTTTTTTCTATGCAAAACAGTATAATAAATTTATGAAAAAATTAATTGTAGATAAAAAATATAATGAAAAAAAATTAGATGCTTTTTTATTTAGTTCTATTCCAAATTTGTCTTCAAATCTTTTTTACAAGACTTTAAGAAAAAAAGATATAAAAGTAAATGGAACTCGAACTTCTAAAAATGTTATACTTCATACTAGTGATGAAGTTTTAGTTTATATTGCAGATGAATATTTAAATCAAAATATCGATTTAGATATTTTTTATGAGGATAACAATATTTTAATTTTAAATAAACCTTATAATATTGAAGTCATAGGTCAAAATAGCTTAACCACATTAATTCAAAAAAAATATTCACATCTTGGTTTAAAGCCAATGCCTTGTCATAGACTAGATAGAAATACAACTGGTCTTGTTTTATTTGCAAAAAATGAACAAACTCTAACTATTTTAGTTGATAAGTTTAAAAATCGTGAAATAAAAAAACATTATTATGCATTAGTTTATGGGATTCCAAAATATAATTTTAAAAGATGTGAAGCATTTTTATTTAAAGATAATAAAAAGTCTCAAGTTTATGTTTCTGAAAAATGTCAAAAAGGATATCAAAAGATTATCACAATTTATAATGTTTTAGAAAAATATTCTAATAATACCTCTCTTTTAGATGTAGAAATTGAAACTGGGAAAACACATCAAATAAGAGCTCATCTTGCCCATCTTGGATTTCCTATTATTGGCGATCGGAAAATATGGTATAAATGAAATTAACAAAAAATTTGGTAAAAAATATCAAATGCTTTGTAGTTATTCTTTACAATTTGAATTTAAAACTGATGCTGATATTTTAAATTATTTAAACGGTTTAAAGTTTACATTAGACTGCCCTTTCTAAGAAAGTAATAAGTTACAAAAGTTCTTTTTGATTTTTGTAAAAAATTGCTTATCTTTACAATTTTTGTGGTATAATAAAAATTGATAGAAACGGAGTTGATTTTATGGCAAATGCAAAAGAAGATGTAGATATAAAAAAATTATATGGAAAGTCTAGTTCCCTCCAAAAAGAAGAGTTTTTAAGAACTTTTAAAATGAAGGAACAAGGTTTAATCTCAAGTGAAGTAGATAGTCTTATTAAACAATATGGCTTAAACGAAATTAAACAAGCAAAACCTAAAAAATGGTATCACTATTTTTTTAGTAGTTTATTTAGTCCATTTAATAGTATTTTAATTGGAATTGCCTGTATTTTGTTTTATACTGATGTATATTTAGCAGAAACACCAAGTTATGCTAATATTCTTGTAATCGCTATTTTAGTAATCTCAAGTACTCTTTTAGAATTTTTCGAAGAATTTCATTCTAATAAAGCTGCTGAAAAGCTAAAAGAAATGGTTGCCACTACTACTACTGTTGTAAGAGATGGCAAAGAAATTTCTATTCCTATTAATCAAATTGTTTTAGGAGATATTGTCATACTTTCAGCAGGAAGCTTAATCCCTGCTGATCTTAGAGTATTAGAAGCAAAAGATTTGTATGTAGGTCAATCTTCTTTAACAGGAGAATCAGATGCTGTAAAAAAGGCTGTAGAGCTTGATACAGACCTATCAGAGTTAGATAGTATATCAGATTTAAATAATATTTGTTTTATGGGTACTAATGTTATTAGTCGGTTCTGCAAAATGTGTTGTTATTAAAACTGCTGATGATACTTATTTTGGAAAAGTAGCACATACATTATCTACTGGAAAGCCAAAATCTACTTTTCAAAAAGGAATTGAAAATATTAGTAAATTGCTAATTCGTTTTATGCTAATTCTTATACCAATTGTATTTATATTAAATGTAAATAAACATAGTACAGTTACAGCTTTTACTTTTGCAGTAGCTATTGCTATTTGTATTACACCTCTTTTACTTCCTGTAATTCTTTCATCTAGCCTTTCAAAAGGTGCTATTAGAATGTCTAAAAAGAAAACTATTGTTAAAAAATTAGATTCTATTGAGAGCTTTGGATCTATTAATATTCTATGCACAGATAAAACAGGAACTCTTACAGAAGATAAAATTGTTTTAGAAAAATACCTAGATATTTATGGGCAAGAAGATTTTCGTATTTTGAAACATGCATTTTTAAACTCCTATTTTCAAACTGGATTAAGAGGAAATATTGATGAAGCTGTAGTAACTAGAGCTATGCAAAATGATATGGAAAAATATATTTACCAATATAAACTAATAGATGAAATTCCTTTTGATTTTTCTCGTAGACGATTATCTGTAATTGTTACAGATGGTACAAAAAAGCAGATGATTACTAAAGGGGCAATTGAAGAAATTTTAGAGATTTGCACTATGGTTGATTATCAAGGTAATTTATCTCCTATTACAAATCAAATAAAAGATAATATCAAACGAATTTCTAAAAATTTAAATAAAGATGGATTACGAGTTATTGCTGTTTGCCAAAAAAATGATATTAATGATATTTCAGATTTTACTGTAAGTGATGAAAAAAATATGATTCTTTTAGGTTTCATTGGTTTTTTAGATCCTCCAAAGGAAAGTGCAAAATCTGCTATTAAAAAATTAAATGAAGCTGGTATTCGTGTTATTGTTTTAACAGGTGATAATCTAGAAGTTACAAAGTGTATTTGTAAAAAAGTAGGTATAAATTCTAATACTATTATAGAAGGAAAACAAATTGAAACTTTAAGTGATAGTGGTGTTTTAAGATTACTTAAAAAAAGCAATATCTTTGTTAAACTCTCTCCTATTCAAAAAGCTAGAATTGTTAGACTTCTACACGAATCTAATAATGTTGTAGGATATATGGGAGATGGAATTAATGATAGTCCTTCACTAATCAATTCAGATGTTGGTATTTCAGTTGATACTGCTGTTGATATTGCAAAAGAATCTGCTGATATTATTTTATTAGAAAAAGATTTGCATGTTTTATTAGATGGTGTAACAGAACGGAAGAAAAACTTTTGGAAACTTAATGAAATACATTAAACTTTCTACCAGCTTTAATTTTGGAGAAGTTATGTCTGTTATTATTGCAAGTGTAATTTTACCATTTTTACCAGAAACTCCAATTCAATTATTAGTGGAAGGGTTACTTTATGATTTTGGTCAATTAACTTTACCATTTGATAATGTGGATGAAGAATATTTAAAAAAGCCTAGAAAATTTAATACTAATAGCTTAAAGAAATTTATGCTATTTATGGGACCTCTTAGTTCTGCTTTTGACTTAATTGTATTTGCTATTTTACTACTTGTCTTTCATTTAAATGATGCTCCTACTTTCCAAACAATATGGTTTTCTTATAGCATTGTTTCTAATTTGCTTGGTATGCATATTATTAGAACTGCTAAACTTCCATTTGTTGAAAGTAATGCACATAAATTTGTATATTTCTCTTCTATTCTATTAGCTATTATTGGTGTAATTATTCCGTTTACTTGGCTTGGAAATTTAATTGGTTTAGTTCCTATTCCTATGATTTTTATGCCAATAATTATTCTAGTTCCTATTTTATATTGCTTCGTAGCTTTAATTGCTAAGCGAATTTATATAAATAAATTTGGTGAATGGATTTAGTTTAAAAATGGTAGAAATACTAAATATTTTATAAACTAAAAGAGCTCTAATCATTTAGAGTTCTTTTAGTTTATATATTTTTTTATTATAATGATATTTTTAAATAATTAAAATTCATATGGTTTGAAATAAAAATTAAATCCTATATATTGATGTAGTTTCATATTTAAAAAGTTATTAATATCATTATTTGCAATAGGAGAAATATCTTTTATTCTACAAGTCTTGCCATTAAAACTAACTAAAGGATTAATGTATCTTTTCTTTCCTTTTACACTAGTACAATAAATTCCACTTTTAGGTAAATCACTTTTATAAATATCTTTTCTTGTAGCTTTTTGAAATTTTTTAAATGCATTTTTTATATAACTATCTCTACAATTTTGAATTAATTGTATTACTTCATATTCTGAGAGTTTATATAAGTCATCTACTGTAATATATTTCTTTATATTCATCGATTTTATAATATCAGCAATAAATTGCATACAAGCTCTGTCTTCATCTTCAGTCCAACGAGGCCATAATTTTGAAATTTTATGTATAAAATCTTCACATATTTTTACATTTTGAAATGCTATTTCATCTACTCCCTCTTCGTTTTTAAGTATTGTTATATTATTATAATATTCTTCTATGTTTTTAAGTTTAAATACTCTTATTTGATAAAGACCCCCTGACAATGTATATTCAAATCTATCAGCACTTAGTTTTGGAGTATCATTGTCTGCAATTGGATATATATGATAATCAGAAATTTCTTCTACTTTTATATTATCTCTATTTAATAAATTCATTATTTCTTTTGAATTTCTAATTATTTGCTCTGTTCTTTCTTCTGTTGATTCCTGATGTTCTGAATCTCCATTCATAAAATCAATACAATGTTTAAAAGTTGGAGTAGC
>CANRFI010000001.1 GCA_947629855.1 uncultured Clostridia bacterium | reverse complement strand
TTTCCTTGTTCATCATAATATAAATTGGTATTAAATCTATCTGAGTATCTATAAATATGATCTTGTCCGTTGATATGAACTTTTGCACTATCTACGTCTTTTATAACTGAAAAATCAGCTTCTAATCTTTTCTTAAGTCCTAAGTTTATATTAGTAATTTTATCAGTACCATTTTTCCTAATATCATCAGGTGATGATATTACGCTTAAATAGCCGTTATTGCATGCATTGAAAGTTGAAGATATAATATGATATTGGTCATAAATTCCTGTAAATGGTACTCTTGAACTTTCATTTCCTGCATATCCATAATTATATGAACTTTTATTATCTGCATACATTAATTTGCTTACGCCTGGCTCACTTGTATCATATTTCAAAGGATAATTGTGAGGGCCGACAGCCTTACTATGTGTTATAGTATCATATTCGCTATTGAAAACTATTCTTGCATTTCCTTCTGATGCTTTACTACCATTTAATTGAGTTAAATTTACTGCTACATTGTCATATCCTATTCCATTGTATTGAAATTCTATATATAATTTGGTAACATCATCTATTAATATATAGCCAAATGCATATTCTCCTTGTGAACCTGTAGTGATTACAGTGCTTGGTCCCCATGTCTTGCTAACAGGATTATATAATTGGGCTAGATTTCCATTTGATTGTCTTAATACAACTGGTATTCCACTCACTCTTTTGTCATCTAAATTTGCATTATAAAGATTGTCTCTTTTATTAGCATCTGCATCTTTTGAATTTGTACCATCTTCCCATACATATCCACCAATTTGTATATATTTCTTTTTATTTTTAAATGTTATTGTATTTACAAATTGATATGATAATGGGTTAGTTTCTGTTGTATTCGTCGACAGTTGTCTGTTTACTACAATAGTTCCTTTGTTTCCTTTACCTGATCCTCCTGCCGATGTTACCCATGTGATGTAGTCATTATCTATTTCATATTCATAATTTGTACCTACAGAAACCTCTTCTACTGAGTAAGTTCCTGTCCATATGTTATAAACTATTATTTCTCCATTGCTATTTGTTACAAATGTGGTTGCAGAATTTATATCAGTTGTATAGCCTAAATTTGTTAAAAAACAAGAACCATTTATTTGCGATTTTTTTCCGCCACTATCATATGCAACTATATAATTATTACCTGTTTTTATTTTAAAGCTTATTCCTTCTAGATTTTTATTGCTATCAGCATCTACTTTCTTTATTTTTAAGTTTCCTGTTTCTTTCACATTTGTTCTTGTGTGACTTGCAGCTAAGCCTGGTGTCACTATAATATTTTGTGAACCATTTGGTTTATATCCATAGGTTGTTCCAATTTCAGTTATTTCATATTCCGCTGGCCATAAGTTTGGTATGTTAATTTCACCATTTGCATTAGTTGTTAATATTTGTACTGTATTATTGTATCCTCCACTTGCATCCACATACTTATTTAGTATATTCTTCTTGTATGTTTCTGTTTTTACTTTTACTGTAAATTGAATACCTTGTAATCTCATTACTTTGTTATCTTGATCTACTTTTACTATTTTTATACTACCTTTTTTTACTGTGTTTGAACATGTTATTTTAATTACTCCGTCTCCGATTTTTGTTGGTGTAAAAGTTATCTGATTAGTCGTTGACGAAACATTAACTCCACAGCCTGTTGCAGTCATACCAGAATTGTAATAATAGGAAGGTACCGTTTCTGTTAAGCGATATTTTTTTCCCACTTTCAAATCTTCGAATTCTATTAGTCCATTTACATTCGTTGCATCACTTTCAAGTTCTTCACCTTCGTCTACATCTGTTAAGGTAAAATCAACATTTTGTAATGCCGTACCATCTTGATCTATTTTTTTTAACTGAAGATCTACATAATTTTTATCTGAAATTCCACCAAATAATAGTCTCCTTTGTCCCTTTTCTTCTGGCATTTTTGTTACTATTATACGAATACTATATTTTATTTTCATTTTTTTTATTGATCTATTAGTTTTACTATCAACTTTATGCTCATATTTTACTCCTACTTTCGCAAGTAAACTATCAAATCCGTAAAATCGATCTTTGATTACACTCTCATCATTAACTTTTTTATCAATCCAATCAATGCAAGCTGCTGCAAGCATAGAAAAAGCATTTCTTGTTTTTTTATCTTTAACAATTTTTGGATTTTTTCCTTTCTTCGATGTAACTTCTACTGTACCATCTTTAAATACATCTATAACTGAAAGTACTTGTTGGTTATAGTTTGGAGGTCTTCCTGTTACATCTTGTTCTACACATGCCCAATGATGACGCCAATCACCATTATCATCTTGTGTAGTAGATTTTATCCATACACCAATCATATCTTTAGGGTCCCAATTGTCAAATCCATGTGCCTTGAGGTTACTTGTAGTTAATTCCATACCATAAGAAAAACCTTGATTGAATAACATTATTAAAAACCAAAATAGTAGAATCCAAAATATTTTCTTTGCTATTTTCATTTATTTGCCTCCTTTCGCCAAGATTTTCTTGATTTCATATATACCAAATCCTAGAACTGCTAATCCTGCAAGTATAGTTATTGTTATAACTAGAATTGTAAATCCTCCTGTTTTTACAGAAATTAATACCTCTGCTAAACTAATATCATCCTCTCCTGATTTGTTATTTCCAGCAGTAGAATCAATATCTGCTATTCCTAAACTATTACTACATTGTGCAATTTCAGCAGTATTATATACTGAGCCTGTATTATCTTCTGACATTGTTTTTGTCAAAATTAATGTAATTGTTTTTGTCTCTCCTGGTTTTATTTTTTGACTTGCTAAACTTTGTGTATGTAATTTACCGTCTTTTGATATTTGCCATCCTTTATTAGTTTTAGAATCGAATGTTAAATCTTTTGGCACAATATCTACTATATCACTAACTATTCCTTCTGTTTCTCCTTCGTTTTTAACTTTAATAGCATATTCTATTGTAACATTTGCTCCCGCTAATTCTTTTCCTGGTATTTCTATTTTAGCAAAATTGCTTTCGTTAAAATTATATATTTTGGTTCCTGATGAACTTTTTACAGTAATTGTTTTAATTGTTTTTTGTAATGATAAGTCAAAAAGTTCAGTTTGGTAAAATCCTGCATCTATGTTATCTATTTTATTATTTTGTATTTTTATTTTATCTGTAATTGCAAATATACCTTTGCTTCCTTCTAATTGTAATTCTTTACTTATAACATCTGAATTTTTATCTTCAGTTGTATCTTGTACTCTATATTTTGTAACTGCATATGTTGATGTATCATATTTAAATGCTATTAAATATGAACCTGATTTTATTGATGAAAAATTATATTCTCCATTTTGATTTGTTTTTGTCGTTGCTACCATTTCTTCAGTTTCACTATTTACTAATGCTACTGATATCCCACTTATACCAGTTTGTTCATTTTTTATTCCATCTTTATTGCTGTCTAACCATGCAATACCACTAATATTTCCATTTTCTGAACTGTTTGGATTGTTTGGATTGTTTGGATTGCTTGGATTGTCTGGGTTATCTGGATTGTTTGGATTGTTTGGGTCGTCTGGATGGCTTGGATTGCTTGGATTGCTTGGATCATCTGGATTGTCTGGATTAATTGGTTCGTTTGGATCAATTGGAGGATTTTCTGTTTCTTTTTTATTGTCTAATCCATATGTAATAATATTAGATTGTTCATCTTGATACATATTATGTACATCTATATAATGTTGCACTTCATATGCAAATTCATCTTCTCCTACTTTAACCTGAATTACAACTTGTATTGTTTCATATGCTGATAATTCATATTTTGTACTAAGAATCCCTTCTTGAATTTCTTCTATATCTTTTATTTTTTGTCCATCTTTTTCTATATATGCACTTTGTAGTTGTAATATTTCTTGTAAGAAGTCTTCAATATAAAAAGTTTCTTTACCACTTGACATGTTTTTAATTGTCGTTGTAAATGTAACAGTATCCCCTGTTTTTAAAATTTTATTTGAGTTATCCGCAGTTTGTACTACATTTAACTTTAGAGCATGTTGTTTGGCTGTTTTTATTAATTGATTAGAACTATAAGTTATACCATTGACTGTTGCATCAAACGAAAATTCATAATCTTGTTTTTCTTTATCTATGTCCATACTATCTACCATTATAGAGAAAACTATTGCTCTTTCACTATTAGCATTAAGCTTATTAATTTTAAATTTTACAGCATTATCTGCATATTCAACAAATTCTGCCTCATCTTCTTCGAATAAACATGATTTGTCAAATTTTGCTTCTTTTGGCAATATCATAGTTAAGTTAATATTTTCTAAATCTTTATCTGTTAAATTTTTAAGTGTATATGTTATTGGATATTCTATATTTGGTCTGAATTCCCACTCTTCGTTTTTAGAACTTGTTGTTATCAACTTCAATTCCGATTCCTCTATTTTATTTTGCATTAAATCTATGGTTCTTTCTAAATCATCTGCTCTTATTACAATTTTTCCCTTTGTAATTTCTTCTGTATTTTTTCTTTCATTTATAGTAAATTCATATTGGAAATTTACAGTTTCTCCAACTGAAATTTCGCTCTTTTCGATTTTTATGCTTTTTAGATCTGGATCTTCCATATATCTTGTAGATTCAACTTCTTGTGAAGTTGCTAAATCTAGTTCTTGTAATTTTTTCATATTAAAAAATGTAACATTTTGATTTCCTTGTGCATCTGTTTGGAAACCTTCTAATGAAAAGTTATGTAAGTTTGCTTGTGTATTATTTTTAACCTCTATGTTGTATTTTATTGTTTGTCCCTCTTTTACGGAATCTCCATTATTAATTTCTTTTTCTACTGTTGATGCTTTAACATTAACATTAACCCCATCTAAATTTTGATTTACTATTTCTTGTCCTTGATTTTTTGTAGCTAGTGTTTGAATTTTTTCTGTTTGTTCAGTCATTAATTTTAAATTTGAATAAGTTTCAAATTCTTGTCCTTGATATTGATAATGTAGCATTGTTACTTGATATGCAACTTGATTCTCACTTATGTTTTCTGGTATTTTTAATAAATAACTTATTGGTAGTTTTTCTCCTGGATTAAGTTCATTTGCAACAATTTTTACCTTTTTTACTTCTTTTAAATTTAGTAATTCTTTTGTCCATTTATCACTATTTTTATCGATATCTTCGGTTGCATAATAAACTTCTACATTATTTTGTGAAATCTGTATTGCATTTATTAATTCTAAATTAACTGTACTTTTCATCATTTCCAAGTTTGTATTTTCTTCATTTGGTATGTTTACTATCATTTCTATATTATTAATTTTATCTTCGAAGTTATTAATTAGTTCTGTATGTGCTTTACTTTGTTTTTCTTCTGCTTGAATGTCCATTTTTCCTGTTGCTATATCATTTGATATAGTTTCTAATACATTATTTTCGTTATTGTATCCGTCTAATGAACTATATAATAAAACTCCGTATTTTGAGTTTATATGTATTGGTACTTCAGTAATATATTCTTCTTGATTTCCATTATCATTTTTATATTTTAATTCTATTTCTGTATCTTTAGAGGCTTCTAATTTAGACATAGTGACATCACAGTTTATAATCATTTGCATTTCATCATTTTCACTATTATTAAATTCTAGTTGTTCTCCTTCTAGTTCTATTTGTATTACTTTTTCTTCCTCGTTTAATAATGCTGATTTGCATACAAATATATCATTGCTAAATGGGATTATAGAATTAACTTTTATATTTTCAATTCCATCTGGTAATTTAAAATATAATTTTGGGTTTTTCCATAAGTCGTATTCATTATTATTAGATTTTAATGTGACTACCATTTGTATATTTGTATTTTCTTGTAATGTTGACCATTCTTTATTATTAATTTCTAATTTAGCTTCTGTTTTTGTATCTTTTAATTCTATATTTTTTGAATTGATTTCTGTTTCTAGTTCACTTGTTAATTGAGTTGTAGTTTCTAAATTTACAAATCTTTTTAATTGCTGTTTTGTGTATTCAGTTTTACCATTTATAGCTTTTTGTATATAAATTTCTAAATTTCCTTCTTGCTCTGCTTCTGTAATTAAAATTTCTAAATCTTCTATTCCATTATCAATAGAATATACAATATTTCCATTCTCATCTACTTGGCTATTATTATCTATAGTGTTTACAGTAATACCATCTTTGCTTAGGAATTGTATATTTCCATTTTCTCCTAAAATATTAATCATATTTTCTTTATTTATTAAAATTTTTTGATATGCAATGTTTGCTTTTGTGTCGTATTTTTTGTTTTGCTCATCTAGAAATAGATTGCTTTCTTTTAGGCTTAATTTTTGTTTAGTGTCTACACTTGATACTTCTAGAGTTAATTTTTCATTATATTGAGTTTTATTTTCTACATTTGCATATAGATATCCCTTATAAATATATGGTGTTGTTATTTTGTTTAATGTTATAACGTGACCTATTGAATCAATTTCTTGTTGTTTTGCTTCGGATTTTTCTGTGGTGTCTTTTGTATATAGTTTGATATTTGCATTTGTATTTAAATTAATTGTTCTCTTTTTATATCCAATATCTTTAGGGTATGTATATATTATTTTATATTCATCTATTTCATTTTTCCATTGTATATTTTCTCCGTTTTGTTGATAATTTATAGTTATTATTTTGTTTTCTTCATCAATTTGATATCTATTTTCTTCTATTTTCTTTCCATTTTGCAAAATGGCATATTTATATGGCATTTGTCCATCTAGTTCATTTATTTCTACTTTTAATTCTTCGCTTTCTACTGGTAATACATTATTTACTACTTCTAATTGTATTTTTTGTTGTATTAAGATTCCTGCTTCTCCTAAGTTTATGTATTTTTCTGTTTCTTGATTTAAGTTTATTTCTGCTTGTTCTGTCCACATAATCTTAATTGGAAATTGTTTTTCTACTTTTATAGTATTACCTTCTTGTCTATATTCTCCTATTAATTTCATATTACTTACTTGTTCAAAGTAGTTAGCTGTATTTGCATTATTTTTATTGAATTTAATTGGCAAAATAATTGCTTTAGCTTCTCCAATAATTTGATTTAATTCTATTTCATTTCCTTCTTGATTAACTGATTTTATTCTTTCATCAGCTATTTTTTCTTGATCTACAACAAAGTTATTATTTTCTAGTTTTATTTTTCCGTTCTCTAATATACCTGAATCATTAATTAAAACATTAACGCTCAAGTTTTCTGTTTGACTGATAATAGCTTGTTCTTTCTCAAAATATGCTTCAAATGTTATACTGGTTTCCTCATTAATTGCCAGTATAATTCTGTGTCCCATTAGTATTAGATCAAATCCTGCTAAAGTTATAATTAGCATAACTGCAATTAAATAATGTAATAGTTTCTTCTTCATAAGAATTCTCCACCTTTTTTTTTATATTACTTTAAGTATAAGAATTTTTTTAAATTAAATCAATACTA
Organism: uncultured Clostridia bacterium; assembly: GCA_947629855.1. The sequence continues at coordinate 64,381 of CANRFI010000001.1, read as the reverse complement.
CTATCTTTCAGTATTTTGAAATGTCTTTTTAACTGCTACGGAAGTATATTTATAAATAATTATGATTTTTTATTAATTTTTTTTTACATTTTTGTAATATTTGTCACACATTTTTTAGAATTTATTTGGTAATCCTTGTACTGTACATTTGCGTATGTTTAGCAAAAAAACTATCAAGCAAGGAAAATTATTCCTTGCTTGATAGTTTTTATAAGTTATAATGTTTATTTGTTTTTGTTAAACATTTTTTTCTTGATAACTATAACTCCTGAACCTAAAGTAATTAATAGTGTTACTCCAAGTGTAATCATAATAATATAATTTTGATTTTCACCTGTAGGTGGTGTTACAATTGTTGTTTCTGCCATTGCTTCATCTGCTTCTTTTGGTTGTGCTCCTGGTACATAGTTACCTAATAATGTTGTCATTTTAGATCCACCTGGTTTTGTTATGTCTGTTAGTTCTGTTTCGTTATCTAATGAGATATCCTCTGTTGTTGATAATTCTTTTGAAACATTTAACATTATTTCTGCTTGATTATCTGGTTTTATAGGTGGTAATTCACCTGCTAAACCTTCTGTGTACAATATAATTTTGTCTTCTATAGTTGATTCATCACTATTATATACTTCTTCTATTACTTTTTCTTTTAACTCATCTAATGTCTTCACTTTCCACTCAGGATTTATCTTTTCGTCAAATGCCCAATCTTTATCTAAGTAATCAACAATTCCTGATGGTGTTAGAGTAACCATTGGTCCTCTTTCTTCTTCTTTAATTTGTGATCCATAGTTATAGTATTTAGATGATATATAATCTACTTCACTTTGGTTTTCTGCTACAATAGAATATCCTACTTGTAAAATTGCTCCTTGTATCATTTCATTGTCTAATTCTATTCTCAAGTATCCGTTTTTTGGATTCATATTTTTGTCTGGTTTCATATAAGTTACATTGTTTTGGTTTCCAGTCATATTTCCATCTTCATCTATTGTTATGTCAGATATTACTTGACCATTTGCTAATGTAAGCTTCATTGTTTTAATTCTTTTTGTTAATGCTAATTGTTGTCTTGCTCTTTCTACAATACCAAAATCTATGTTACTTACTTTATATATTAATTCATCTCCATATGATGATGTTGTAATACGTTCTGCTACATTTGCAACATTTTCTATTGTAATTCCCATTGTAGGTGTTGTAGAGTCCATTTGCGTTCTTGTGAAAGAAGTATTTGTATTTTTATTAACGTTTTTCATTTCTTCATCTATTTGAAGTCTTGAACCTTTAGGTGCATCTTGTCCTTTATCATAGTTATCTAATGCATCACTATATCTAGTTTCTACATCTTCTTTATACCAGCTTCTATTGTTTTGTCTGTCTTGATTTTTATAAATTGTTCCTTTATAGTTTTGTACTGTGTATGTATCATTTCCCCATGTATATGTTAGTGTATAGTCTCCTGGTATATAATTTGGTATTAAAAAGTCTCCTTCTTTTAGTTCTTGTTTTATTTCATATGTTTTGTTTGTATCTGTTACTTTTTCAATTGTCCACTTTCCTGTTGTTTCATCTTGATTAAATCCATATGTTCCATCTTCTGATACTGTTTTTGTTTCATAAACTTTTCCAGTTCCAGAATTTTCTGTTAAAGTAATTTGAACATCTCCAATTGGTGTTTCTCCATCATCATATTGTCCATTACCTTCACGAATAAGTCCACTCATTAGTTTAGCCTCTGTTCCATCTACAAATACCTTACCTGCCATTTGTCTTGCATCTGCTACTTCTAGTTTTAATGCAGGTGCTTTTTCTGTATCGTCTTCATATGTTGGTTCATTTCCTGGTACTGCATTTCCTGGTGCAGAATTTATATCAATTCCAGCATAGATTTTACCATCTCTATATATTGAGTAAGAATTAATTTCTACTATATTATCGAGTAATTTTATAGTATCATCTGATGTTTCTCTATCTTCTAATATTTCACTGATTGCTGTTCTGTCTAAAGCAAATTGTACATATAAATCTCCATTTCTTTGTTGATTATCTATAGTTGCATCATTATAAATAATCATTTTTTTGAATTTATCGTTTTTATATGCAGTATCTTCAGTATAATTCAATGCATTAGCTATTGTTCCGTCTTCATTTAGTTTTGTACCTACACCTTCAATACTATATCTAGCATCAAAGTAATCTACAAGACTATTAACTTTGGCAATTAAGTTTGAAGATTTGTTTGTAATAGCAATTCTATATGTAATGTATGCTTTTAGTTCTCTACTTTTATCGTTTTCATTAATATAGTCATAGTCAGATTTATAAATTGCTGTTGTGTATGGTATATTAGAATCTAATCCAAATTTAACACCTACATTGAATCCATCTTCATATTCTCCTGAGTTAACTATTCTTTGTGCAAAATTGTAAGTATGTTCATATTTATTTATAGTTAATCTTACATTTTGAATATCTTTGTGTATGTCTAAGTCTGGTTGTTCTCTTTCATATAATCCTAAGTTTATATGTTTTATTTCTTCTTGTCCGTATGTAAAATGATCTTTTATTATGAATTCAGTTACATCTGTATTGGCAGTAATTGTGTACTGACCATTATTAATTAATGTTGCTACTCTACTTACTTCATCAATATTATATGATAATCCGAATTTTTCATTTCCTTCTCCATCAATCGTTACTCCTTCATTTCTTGTTTTTCCTTCGATTTTAGAGAAGTTTTTATTAAATGCATCTCTTTCTTTTTCTGACTCGGATGCCTTTGAACCGTTGTCTTTATCTAAATATGGTACAACATTTGTATATGTTAATCCATCATATTCGAATTCGATATAATAGTTTTGTAATTCATCAATTAGTACATCCATAAATAGATATTCGCCATGTCCATTATGTCCATTTTCATCACTGTAATGTGATTGTTCTGGTGGTGGACCTTGATGTGTTTCAGATAGCTGACCTGTTACTGTTTCTTTTACAGTTTCACCTGTTCTTCTATCTTTTAATCTTACTTTGATTCCATCAAATAATATGTCATTTGTTTCATTTCCTTCTGCAAACAAATCGTTTCTGTCTTTTCCATCTCCTGTTTTACTGTCTACTACATCTTTCCATACAAATCCTGATAATTTTACATAGATTTGTTTGTTTCCTATTATAACAACACTAGCTTCTTCTCCTGCTTCTACCTCTTTTGGTGTTCCATCAGTTTTTATTTCATATCCATAGTTTGGATTTTCTGTTTCATATGCCATATAGTTTCCAATTATAATGTTTTCAATCATTATTTCACCATACTCATTTGTTCTCCATTCATGTGCATCCTCTTTTTTATCTACGTAAGTAATTTTTCCTGAACTATCTTGGCTTAGATATTTTTTCAAATCTGTTTGCTCAAATATGAATCCAACATTTGCTAATGGAAATTGTTCGTTGTCTTCATTTACTTTTATTACTTTTAAGTTTCCTAATAATGGTATGTCGATTTTAAATGGTGTTTTTATTTTTAATGGTGCACTATGAGGTTCTCTAATTATTAAGTTTTGTTTGTATCCTTCAAGTGATTCTAAGAACCATATTGTTGCACCTTTTACTGTTGTTTCAGCTTCTCCAGTAATTTTTGTTAATTTTGTAAGGTCTGTACTCATTGGTACTGATACATAGAAATTTTTTCCAGATGCAATTCCGTTTGCATTAGTCCAATATTCTTCTCCACCTTTGAATCTACTATATATAACTCCGTCTATTTTTTTGTTATTTTGGTCATTTACTTCAATATTTTTTAGTGTACCTGGAAAGGTCCAGTTGAATGGTCCTACTCTTATATAAGTTTTTTCGTCTTTTAAATATGGTGTTATTTTTATTTTATCATAGTTTGTATTGTCTTTTATTTTTTCCATATTTTTAAAATTATTTGCATAATTTGAAGATTCTGTATCTAAATAAGTAGGTGAACCAGTTACGCCATTTGAAAATCCTAAGTATACTCCACTATGATATCTACCAACGTTATATAGCCATGTATACATATAGTTCCATACAGCATTTCTTACTGCTCCTACATCAGATGATGATAATATGTATGCCATTTTTGCATTATGCCAACTGTCTCGTGTATTTCCTTTATAGTCAGTTGATTTTCTTCCTTCTATGTTTACTTGTGAAATTATTTTATAATAGTTATGTTCTCTTAAAGCTTGCCCATGTTCAACACAGTAAATATTTCCATTGTTTGCATAAGCATTATAAGTTACATCTACGCTTTGTCCTACATAATACGCATTAGAACTTGCACATATTCCTAATATAGCAAGAAAGGCTATTATAATACTAATTGCTAACTTTTTTATTTTATTCATTTTATTTTCCTCCTTCCCTTCCATCTATATTTCATCAATTGTATTTTTCTTTTTTATTGCAATTACTACTGCTACAATTCCTAATGCTACTACTCCTGCAATGATTAATCCTGTATATACAATTTCTCCTGTTTTTACACTTATAATTGTATCTGCTTGGCTATAGTCATTTTCTGTTTTTGCTCTATTTCCTGGTGTAGAATTTATGTCTTTTAATCCTAATTCATTATAATATTCTACAATTTCTGCTATATTTGGAACAGAACCTGTGTTATTTTCTGTCATTGTTTTTGTTAAAGTTAAAGTGATTGTCTTTGTTTCTCCTGCTTTTATTTTTTCATTTGCTAATTTTTCTGTATATAGTGTATTTCCTACTTGATACCAGTCTTTATTTAATTCTGAACTAAATCTTAAATCTGCTGGTACATAATCTGCTATTTTTCTTACATATCCTTCTACTTCACCTTTATTGGCTACGCTTATTTTATATTCAATTATAACAGTTGAACCATTTAAGTCTTTTCCTGGTATTTCTATTTTTGCTAAGTCTGCATCTTGATATTCTCTTACTGTAGTACCACTAGCATTTTGAACTAATACTTTGTTTACTGTTTTTGTTAATTCTAAGTCAAATTTTTGTAATTTGATTAGACCTATATTTACATTTGAAATGTTTTGGTCGTTAATTGTTAATATATCTGTTGATGCAACTTCTTTTGTTTCATTTTCAATTACTAATTGATTTAATAAAACATTTGAATTTTCTGCTTCTGATATTCCTTCTGCTTTATATTTAGTTAAAGCATATTGTGTATTGTTATATTCAAATATAATAATGTATTTTCCATTTGCTATTTTATCTAGTACATAAATTCCGTTTTCATTAGTTACTGTTTCTAATGTTTTACCCTTGTTATCTTTTACTAGGTTATTTGTTTCTACATTTAATAGTTTTACTTTTATATTGCTTAGTAATTGTTCTCCTTGTTCTTTCTTTCCATTAGCATTTTCATCATACCAAGCTGTACCCATAATTGTTTTGTTTCCACTTGCAACGTCATTATTTTCTACATTATTGTTTCCGTTATTTCCACTGTTTCCACCATTTCCATTGTTTCCGTTAGGGTCACTTAAATTTGGATCAGAAGTTTCTTGTTTATTTGCTTCTATAATGTGATTAATAGATGTTGTAGTTGCTATACTTTTACCATATAATTCTGCTGTTGCAACATTTGTAATAGGTTCTGCTGTTTCTCTTGCTTCTGAGTAATCAACGGTTGTTTCTATTACAATTGTCTTTTTTCCATTAGCATTTAGTTGTATTGGTATTTCTATTTCATTTGAATCAGTTCCTTGAACTTCTTCTCCATCTAATGTTATTTTGTTTATTGATAATGCTTGTGGCAAGCTATCTTTTATTACTAATAAATGTGTTTCTGCTTCAGTTTTATTTTCTACTGTTATTGTATATACTATTGTATCTCCTGTATGTACATATTCATTTTGTGTATTTGCTGTCATAGATAAGTTGACATCAATGCCTCTTACATTATCTTGCCAATTGTTTGATTTGTAGCTTTCTTTTCCATTTATTATTTCAACTGAAAATTCAATTGGAGTATTGTTTTCAACTTCATTTATTAGTAGGTCATAACTTACGACTTTATTTTGTCCTGGCTCTAATGTTCCTATGTTCATTTCTTCATTGTATTTTAGTTCTTCACTTTTTGGAATGTCTTTTTCATCTATTTCAACTACTTCTGCACTTTTTGCATTACTACTGTTGTTTTGTTGGCTATTGACTTCGAAAATCTCACCATCTTCTACTTTCATATCAGTTGTTAATATTACTCTGTCTACAGATAGTCCTTTTGAAAGATTTGTTTTTATTTTTACATTTTCTTGTTTTTCATTTGAAATGTTTTCTATAATTGCAAAGTATTGTACTGCTCCAGATGTATATAAGTTTACACTTTTGTCTGTAATTCTTTTTACTGTGACTCTTATATCTCCTTTAGATGTACTATTTTTTATTTCTTCTGTTTGTTTTGTAACTTCACCATATTTTATTTCTGCTTGATTTTTTAATTCTGTTCCTTCTTTTGTATCATTTTTAACTCTAACTTCATAAGATACATTTACAACTTCTCCTACTTTTAAAGTTTTAATTATTCCTTCAAAAGTTTTATAGTCAAATTCTTTATAGTAAGATGCTCCTGTATATTCATAGTTTTCTTCTGGTTTTACAAAAATTGTTCCTTCTGGTACATTTGCTTTAACTGATATGTCATTTATATCTTCTGAACCTGTATTTTTAACTTCTATATTATAACTAATTACTTCTCCATTTTTAACTGATGTAGTAATTTCGTTTCCACCTTTACTTGCTGTTAGTTTTGCTTGAACTTCTGGTCCAATTCCTGTTTGCATTTCAATTACAGTAGAAGATATTTCACTTTCTACTTTTGTACTACTGTCTGTATTTTTTATTGTGTATCCTGTTTTTGCTACTTGATTATATTCTAAGTTTGCAGGAATAATAAATTTATAAGATGCTTGCATACTGCTTTGTGCTTGTATACTATCTACTATTATTAAGAATTTGCATACTTTGCTGTTATCTGTAATGTTTTCATTCCATCCATTTTCTGCATTTTCTATGTCGTCTGTTGCTTTTGAATTCTCAGAATAATAAACTTTTGCATTGCTTCCGTTTTGAAGTGTTATTCCGTTTGTTATTTGTATTCCCATATTATTAACATCATTATTTGTTGGGAAATCTCCTAATATTTTTATATTTTCTATATTATTTTGATTGTTGTTAATGATTTCAATTTGTGCTTCTAATTCTTTGCTATTACTACTTTTTTCCATCATTACTTGTTTTGTTTCTTCTTGTCCTAATGTTTCTATTCCTAATCCTTGTATATTATATATTGTAGTAACATCTTTTGGTGCAACTATTTTTATTGGTTGAGATACTGTTTCTGTTTTTTCTCCATTTGTACAAGTCATTTTTATTTCTGTATCTGTTGTTGCAACTTTTTTGTTTGTTGTAAGTGTTGCATTTATTACAATTGTACTACCTTCAACAGAATTTTCATGATATTGAGTTTGCGCACCTTCCATATATACATATATTGTTTTTCCTTTTACTTCATAATTTTTTATAGTTAATTCATTATCATAAAGAAGGTCTACACTATTAATTGATATGTTTTCTACTTGTTCTGGTAATTGTATTGCAATTTGTGGGTTAGTAAATAAGTCATATTGTTCATTGTTAGATATTAAAATTGCTTTCATTTCCACATTATTTGATACTACTGTTGATAAGTCTTCTCTGTTTATTTCTAATTTTGCTTTTGTTACAGTGTTTTCTAATTTCATAGAAACTTCTTTTTCTTGCTTTCCACTGTCTGTGTTATATTGTGATGTTACTTTGTTTTTTAATTCACTTGCATCTTTAGCTATATCTTTAGAGTCTTGAATTGTTTTTGTATGAGTTAGTTCTAATCTACCTTCTCTTACTGGGTTAGTAGCTTTGATTGTGATTTGAGTAACATTTTTTCCTTCATATGAAATGTTGATATTTCCTTGTAAGTCTGTTTCTGATGTGCTTGTAATTGTTCCTAGTGTATTTCCATCTTGATCGTATATTGTTATACTTCCATCTGTTCCAAATAGTTTTTCAACTGTATCTTTTTTTACTGTAGTTTGATTAAATATTACATTTGCTTTTGATTCTTTATCTTTAATTACAAATCTACTTGCTTCTTCTGTTAATTCTATATTAGATATAGCAGGTGTGTAATTTATTTTTAATTCTGTTTTGCTCTGATATTGTCTTGCAATTCCAGCATTTAATTTTCCTTTATATATGCTTTCTTCAGTGTTTTTGCTATTTAATTGAATTATATTGTCTAATTCTTCTGTTCCTACATTTATTTCTCCACTTGCTTCTAATGTTTTGTCATCATATAAGGTAATTTTTTGAATGAATGTAAATTGTTTATTTTCTATATTAACATCTTTATCATAAACACAAGTTATAACTATGTTTTCTGAGCCTTCTGCTTTCCATCTTACTTTATTTTCATTGTTTGCTTCATTTTTTAGTGTTAATACTAATTCATTTTCTTCATAGTCAAACTGAAATGCAGTCATATTGTTAAAGTAACATACGCTTGCAACTTCTGCTGATTTTCCATCTATTTTAGGGATTGCTATTTTAGAATTTATTTCTTTTATTGGATAGTTGTTTTCTTTTAAGCCTAAGTTGTATGAAAATTGAACTACTCTTTTGTCTTGTCCATTAATTTTCATAATTTTATTTGTAATTACTTCCATTTCATTTAACATATTTTCTTCTGTATTATTTTCTACTATTTCAAGGCTTACTTCTTTGGTTGCTTTAATTGTAATATCTCTTTGAGTATGGTCTCTATAGATACCTTTTAAATTAACTTTGCTAACCAAATTTAATAAACCTATATCAAAAGAATTTTCTTTGATAGGTTCAACTTTTACTTCTATTTCTCCTGCTGCTCCTACACTAATTTGGTTTAAGTATATTGTATTGTTTTCTATTTTACTTACATACTCGTTGTCAGATTCTTTTAATACGAAGTTACTATTTTCTAAAGATATCTCTCCATTAAAATATCCTTCTTTCTTTACGTTTAAGTTTAAATATAAAAAAGTTTCTTCTTGTATATTTTCCTTTTCTAGTTTAGTAACTTTGTTACCATCCTGATCTTTAAAATATGCTTCAAATTCTACATTTGGATTATTAGTTGATGCACTGTCTGCTGCATAACTTATAAGTCCCTTTCCGACAAATATAAAATTTGCCATTGTCATTGATAAAATGACTAATAAAATAACTCCAATTTTTAAAATACTATTCTTCATAGCTTCCTCCTTGTAATTTTGTTTCTTATATAATATATACTTATCAAAAATAAATCAAGTACTTATTTTTTTGTCTTTAGTAATCTAGCTTTTTTGTACTTACGGAAGATATCTTTGCTGTTTTTATATTACAAAATATTATTTTTTTATTACATTTTGTAATATTTAATACCGTCACCTATTATTATACATCATTTTTTTAGTTTTTTCAATGGTTTCATTGAATTTTTTTAACTTTTTATGTTAATTTCTATGGTTTGTTAAATTTTTTTATTTTTGCTGTTAAAAAGTATAAATTTTTATGCTGTATTTTATTTTCAAATAGTAAATTTTTTTGCCTTCCTTCATATACTATTATAGAGGTGATTTTTTTGAATAATATGAATTTTGATGAAAATACAATTAATAAAATAAAAGATATGATAAATAATGGGGAATTAAATGATGTTATTTCTCAAATTCCACCTGAAATGATGCAAAATTTTTCTTCTATGATGAAAAATAATAATAATAATAGTAAAAGTGCACAATCTTCTAATAATTCTAATTTTGATTTTAATAAGATTGATATGAATACTATTTTAAAGATGAAATCTATAATGGAAAAATTAAATGATTCTAATGATCCTAGGTCTAATTTACTTTATTCTTTGAAGCCTTATTTGCGTGATAATAAAAAAGAGAAGTTAGATCAATATGCTAATATGCTAAATATAGCAAAAATTGCTGATTTGCTAAAAAATGATAATAAGGAGAATTAATTATAAATGACTTTTTTTTATCCACCTTACATACATAAACCATTTTATCCAGATCCTTATAAGCAAAAATCAGATGAAGATACTTCTAAAAATAATAAAAAATCATCTAGTTATTCTTCATTTGGCCCTGTTCGTTTCAAAAATCCTATTTTTAATAATGATATTAATGATCCTATTTTTGAAATTTTTGGGATTGAATTATATCTAGATGATATTATTATTATTGGTTTATTATTTTTACTATATCAAGAAGGTGTACAAGACGAACTATTATATATTGCTTTAATTTTGTTATTAATTTCTTGAAATTTATTCAATTGTAATTTTGTCGTTTTGTATTGATATATAAGCTTGTTTATGCATAGGTTCTTCATCACGGTTTATTTCTTTTACAACATTTGCTATTCTAATTTGCACTGTGTCGACTAATCCAGCTGTTATAATTGCTTGTTTATTTCCTTTTGCTCCTGCGTGAGCCAACCCTCTTAATGCACCTTGTACAATAATATTGTCTGATGCTATAACCTCTGCTCCAGAGTTTATATCTCCAATTATTACTATGCTTCCTTCTGTTTCTATTTTTTGTCCAGAACGTAAAGAACCTCTATGAAATCTTGTTTCTGATACTGCAATTTCTTTTTCAAAAGTTTTCTTTATACTATGTAATCCTAGACCTTTTGGTACATCAAAATCGATTTCAACATCAATTTTCTCTTTTATTAGTTCTCTGATTTGATCTATTTCTTTATTTTTTAAAACTTTTCCAGTAACTAAAATTGGTGTTTTTTCATCTTTGTATAGTTTTTTTAGTTCTGGTAATTTCTTTTTTAGGTTTGCAATGATGTCTGCTTGTTCTGCTTGCTCACTTATTTTAATTACAATTTCATCTTTTTTTAAATTAATACTAACACAATTTTTCATTTTTACATCCTCTCTTTATCTCATTATTTCAATATATGGCATTGCACTCATATTTTCTTCTACATTTTGTGTGTTCATTCCAAAGTATTCTGCCATAATGTCTCTTGCTACTTCTGCTGTATAGTTTCCGTGTCCACCATTTTCTACTACTGTAACTATTGCTATTTCTGGGTTTTCAAATGGTGCAAATCCAACAAACCACGCGTGTGTTTGGTTGTTTGGTGCTTCTGCTGAACCTGTTTTTCCTCCTACACTGATATTGAAATTTCTAAATGTTGCATATGCTGTTCCTGCACCGTCACTTGTAACTGATTTCATTCCTTGTAATACTGCGTCTAAATTTTTTTGATTTAGTTGTATTTCTTCTGAATTTTCTTCTTGTGTTAATCCTAGTTTTTTGTTTACAAATTGATTGATTTCTTGAGCTGATGCTTCACTTCCATCTGATTTTCTAATTGTCTTTATTATTGTAACATCTATTGGCTTTCCTCCGTTTGCAAGCATACTGATGTATTTTGCCATTTGTACAGGACTAAATTCGTTGTCATTTTGTCCAATTGCTGCTTGTAATGTAAATCCTGGATTCCAGTATGCATCATTTGGATGTACAATTGCTCTTGTCTCTTTACTTGCTAATACTCCTTGCGTTTCACTTTGTAATTCAATTCCTGTTTTAGAGCCTAATCCAAAGTATTTTGCGTATTTTACTAAAGTATCTATTCCCATTCTGTCTGCTGTATCATAGAAAAAGTAGTTGCAAGATTGTTCTATTGCACTTGTTACATTCATATAACCGTGTCCTGAACGATTCCAACATTTTGGTTGATAATCGCTGTATTTTCTATAAGTACCTGTGTCATTTATTCTTGTTTGTAAATTAATTGTTCCTGATTCTAGTCCTGCCATTGCTGTTACCATTTTAAATGTGGAACCTGGTGAGTAAGAATTTTGGGTTGCTTTGTTTACTAATGGTTTATATTGATTATCACGATATTTTGCCCAATTTTGTTCACTTATTCCTCCTACAAAGTCTTCTGGATAATAGTCTGGGTAACTTGCCATTGCTAGGATTTCTCCTGTATTAACATTCATAACTACACAGGCTCCTGCATTTGTATTGAATTTTTGTCCAAATCCACCAGATGCTATTTTTTGAATGTTTGCTGATAATGCATTTTCTGTGATTTTTTGAAGATTTGCATCAATAGTAAGTATTATGTCTGATCCTGCTGTTGCTTCTTTTGATACATATTCTGCTGTTGTTGTACCATCTACTGCCATATCAATTTGTTTAATTCCATTTTTTCCTTTTAGATATTCTTCAAAAACGTATTCTATTCCTGTTTTTCCTATTATGTCATTTGGGCTATATGTTTCTTTTCTTGATTCATATTCTGTTGCATCAATTTGTGAAGCATATCCTAATATGTGTGATGCTAAGTTTCCAGATGGATATTGCCTTACTGGTTGTACTACAATATTAATTCCTGCAAATTTTTCTGAACTTTCACTAAATTCTGATACTGCTTCTCGTGTAATGCTTTTTGAAATTGTTACTGCTCGTGTACTACTATATCCATTTTGTGTAAGAAGATATCTAATTCCCATTATTTTTCTTATATCTTGTATGTTATTACTATTTATCTTGTATTTTTCTTTCAATTTATAAAAGGCTTGTTCTGCTGATGCATCTTTTTCTATTTTGTTATCTTCTTTCCATTTTTCTAAAGTTTCACTTGATATGGTGAATTCAAATGGTTCTATTTTTATTGGTAAAGTGTCTGAATAAGAACATTGATATTTTTCTAATACTTGTACCATATTTAAAATTGACTGGTTTAGGTCTTCAGTGTCTACTTTACTTTTATACATTTCAAGTGAAAATTCCATTTTTGAAGTTACAAGTGGTGTACCTGTTTTGTCTAATATTGACCCTCTTGCTGCTTCTAGAGTGGTTTCTCTTGTTAGCCTTGTATTTGATTCTTCTCTATATTCGGCACCGTGTACTATTTGAAGTGAAAATAATTGTGCGATTAGTACAATTCCAACAATATACATTAATACTGTTAGAATGTTAAATCTTAAATTGAGGTTGATTTTCTTTTTCCCTCGTTTTGCCAATATTTTCACCTTCCTTTTATTGCTATTTTTTATTAATTTTAAAAGTATCTTGTTAAAATTTTATTTCCTTTGTATTCGTTTTCTATATAATATCCTGCTTTTTGTATTAATGGATATAGTATTATGGTTAATATAACGTTATATATTACTTCTATTGCTAAAATTCTTATAAAGTTAATAATTTCAATGTTTATTGATCCTATTAAATAATTTAATATATATGCTATTGTTTCAAAAATAATAGTTGCTACCATTACCATTACCATTATTGTCATTCTACTGTCTTTTGAAAAGTTTTTGTCAAATATTGTTGCCAAAAAGCCTATTATTCCTAAACATATACAATTGATTCCAATTCTTGCACCTATTACAAGGTCTAAAAATAATCCTATTACAAGTCCATAGATAGTTCCCATTGTTTTATTTCCGAAATAGTCCAATGAATAATATGAATATTACGAATATATTTGGCATTATTTTTGCTATTGTAAACCAATTAAAAAGGTTAGTTTGTAAGATATATAATATGATTGTTGTAATTATTAAAACAATATTTATTACTATTCTTTTCAATTAGTTCACCTCTTTTTTGTGTTTATTTGTTAGTTATTACTAATACTGTTCCAAGTTTATTAAAATCAACTGCTGTTTCTATTAGTGCATAACGGTCTGTTAAGTTTTGTGTATTTGTTACTTTTTTTACTGTGCCTATGTGTATTCCTTTAGGATAAATTCCTCCAAGCCCTGATGTTTCTATGCTGTCTCCTTGAATTATGTTTGCTTCTGTTGGAATATACATAGCTCTTAATAATGACATATCATCTAGTGTTCCTTTGCATACGATACTGTCATTTGTTGTGCTCATAGAACAACTAACTGAACTTGCTGTGTCTATGATTGTTTGTACTTTTGCTGTTGAATCTGTAACAGAAATAATATGTCCTACTAATCCCTTGTCTCCTATTACTGTCATTTGCTCTTCAACACCATCTTTTTTTCCTATGTTTATTACTATTGTTTTTGAGTAATTACTAATGTCTTTGTTTATTACATATCCTGGTATTGTTTTGTATTCACCATATTTTTGTGTTAAGTTCAAATATTCTTTTAATGTTTCATTTTCTGTTTTGATGTTTTCTAGTTCTCTTAGAGATTGCTCTAATTCACTGTTTTTTTGTTTTAGTTCTTCATTTTCTTCTTTTAAATTATTTATATCTGTAAAAAATGTATCATTTCCACTTAGTTGGTTCTTTAAATATGTTAGTCCATTTTGGATTGGCATAACTAAATTACTTGCTACATTTTCAAAGAATGTATTGTTTGAATCTCCATTTGAAAATATAACAATAAATATTAAAATTACAATTGTTATTATTACGCCTATCATTCCGGCTTTCTTACTTCTATACATTTTTTACTCCTTGTTTTTTATTTATCTTCTTTTTCTACTGTTGACTAAAACTGTTTTTAGTCTTTCTAAGTCTTCTAGTGTTTTTCCTGTTCCTCTAACAACTGCATCTAATGGTTCTTCAGCAATATAAACTGGCATACCTGTTTCTGTACTTAATAATTTGTCTAGATTTTTTATTAATGCTCCTCCTCCTGCTAAAACAATTCCTTTTTCCATTATGTCAGATGCTAGTTCTGGAGGTGTTTTTTCTAGTGTTAGTTTTACTATTTCTACAATTTTTGTAATTGATTCTTTCATTGCCTCTTCTATTTGAGTTGATGTTATTGTTATATTTCTTGGAAGACCATCTCCCAAATCTCTTCCTCTTATTTCCATTGTTTTTTCTGTCATAAGTGGCATAGCACAACCTATTTCCATTTTTATTTGTTCAGCTGTTGTTTCTCCAATTGCTAAATTCTTTTCTCGTTTTATATAGTTTACTATGTCTTCATCTAATTCATCTCCGGCTATGCGTAAAGAATGACTTACAACAATTCCTCCTAATGAGATTACTGCTACCTCTGTTGTTCCTCCTCCAATGTCTACAATTATACTTCCGCTTGGTTCTCCTACGTCTAGATTTGAACCTATTGCTGCTGCCATTGGTTCTTCTATTAAATATACTTCTTTTGCTCCTGCTTGTATTACAGATTCTTCTACTGCTCTTTCTTCTACTTCTGTGATTCCAGATGGCACTCCAACAACAACTCTTGGTTTTCCAATGTTGTATCTTGATCCTATTTTTTCGATTAGATTTTTTAACATTAGTTGTGTTGCTGTAAAATCTGCAATGACTCCATCTTTTAATGGCCTTACTGCTTTTATTTGGTCTGGTGTCCTTCCGAAGCATTTCTTTGGCTTCATTTCCTGTTGCCATAATTGTACCTGTTTTTCTGTCAATTGCAACTACTGATGGTTCTTTTAGAATAATTCCTTTCCCTTTTAATGTTACTAAAATATTGGCTGTGCCTAAATCAATTCCAATGTCTTTTGATCCAAATGTAAAAAGTTTCATTTTCCTCTTTCCTTTCTTATTTTCCCTCTATTTTAGTCTTTTGTTGTGAATAAATGCTAGTATAGGTTTTGTCCCCTATTACTAAATGGTCCATTAAATCTATTCCAACAAGTGCAGAAGTTTTATGCATATATTGTGTAAATTCAATATCTTTTTTACTTGGCTGCGCATTTCCTGATGGATGATTATGGACTAATATGATTTTATTTGCTTGCATTTTAATTGGTTCTTGCAAGATGTCTTTTGCTGTAATATTTACGTAATTGCTTCCTCCGGATTGAAATGTCTTTTATTTTTAGTATTTCATTTTTATTGTTAAGTATTACTATTTTTAAAATTTCTTTTTGTTCAAATCTCATTTCTTCCATTAATATATTTGCTAAATCTTGAGGTTTTTGGATTTTTATTTTTTTACGTGTCGTTGGCATTGTCATACGGTTTGCTAGTTCCCCTACTGCTTTTAGCTGTATTGCTTTTACTCTTCCTATTCCTTTGATTTGCATTAATTCTTCTAAACTTATATTACGCAAAAAGTTTAGCCCTTCTTGTGTGCTATTTTTACTATTATTTAAGCTTAGTATTTTTTGTGCTAATTGTACTGATGATTCTTGCTTGGTACCTGTTTTTATTATAATGGCTAATAATTCTGCATTTGAAAGTGTTTTTTCTCCATACCATTCTAGTTTTTCGTATGGTCTTTCTAATTCTGGTAGTTGTTTTATTTTTATTGTCAAATTAATTTCGTTCCTTTCTTGTTCTAATTAGCCCCTATCTTATATTTTTCTATAAATAAATATGGCAAGTCCCATTCCTATAATACTTGATATGCTTATTTTAAACATATCAAGTATTATAGGAATGGGACTTGATATGCTTATTTTAAACATTAATGCAAAGGTGATTTTTACTACACTTAAGTCTAATACTATTGGATTTTCCAATCCAAAGCTTTGTGAATATGATAACCACCAAAGCCAGTCTACTTTTGATGCTAGTTCTCCTAATAATCCCCCTATTACTAATCCTGATAATATAAATATTAATAGTATCCATATGTTTTTCTCTTTTGTTGCCATTTTTTTACCTCCATTTTTCCATTTTTTCTTACGGCTTGTCCTTTTTATTCTACTTTTGTATTATATATTGAATTAGCAAATTTTTCAAGTACATTATATAAAAAAGTGCTAAGTTATTATTAATTTAGTTACCAAAATTTGTGGCTTTAAATATAATGTGGTATGTAGTATAATAAAGTTAATAGGATTAAGGGGGTTTTGTCTTTATGAAAATTGAAAAGCTTACAGAAAATAAAATTCGTGTTGTTATTCATATGAGTGAATTACCTATGGAGAATAGTGATATCAATAGTATTATGCTTAATGCAATGGAATCGCAAGAGCTCTTTTTAAATATTTTGAAAAAGGCTGAAAAAGAAGTTTCTTTTTTTACTGATGGTTGTAAGTTATTAATTGAAGCTTTTTCTTCTTTAGAAGATGCTTTTGTTTTTACTATTACAAAATATTTGCCAAATCCTCCTGCTAAGAAGGTGTGTAAACCAACTGTTAAACGTAAATCTTTTACTAGTGCATACAAGTATGTAGTTTGCTGTTTTGAAGATTTTGATAGCTTTTGTGAGTTTTGTAATGCAATTAAAAATTTACATAAAATTAATAATGATAAATTGATTCAAAATAGTTCTTTGTATTTATGGGAAAATTCTTATTATTTGGTTTTAAAAAATATAGATAAAAAATCTGAAAATAGCTTTTTATTATATTCTATTTTGTCTGAGTTTGCTAGATTTATTTCTTTTTCTAATAATTTTGAGTCAAAATTATTAGAGTATGGGCAAACGATTATGAAAAAAAATGCTATTGTTAATGGAATTAAATTTTTTGCTAATTGATATGAATTATTTACAGAAATATAGAAATCCTAAGTAGTTGCTTATTAATAAACTATTACTTAGGATTTTGTTTGTTGTGCATTTAATATTATTAAGATGAAATGCCGTTTTTTATTTTTTCTAATTCTTCTCCGTGTTAGTCCTGTTGCTTTTTTAATATCTTCTATGTCTATTCCTAATTTTAGAAAATTTTTGGCTATTCTTAGTTGTTCTTCTTTTTTTCCTTTGGTCAAGCCAATTTTTTCTCCCTTATGTAAGCCAATTTTTTCTCCCTCATCTCTCGCATTTTTCATACCAGTATTGTAGTCTAATATGGCCATTTGTCTAGAAGTATAAAGTTCCCATTCTTTTTCATCCATACTCATTTGCTTTATTATTTCTATTGCTTTTTCTATTTCTTTGTTTTCTTTCTTTGCCATTTCTAATTTATCCTCCCTTCCCGCAATTAACCATAACCACTTTTCTAGTTTTGTCTTTGCTTCTGGATCTTTCTTTACAAATAGTATACAAAATTTTTTTGAACTTTGCAATACCTAATAGTATATTTTTACTATAAACTTTTATTTTTAAAAAATAAACCTCCCTTCTTATGAGTTTTTTGTTTTATTAATTGGATTTCTTAAATAGAAATTTAAAATTAATTAAGAATTAAATTAGAATTAAATATTTGAAATAAACCTTTTGCTATTGCAAAGTTGTTATTTAGCAATTTTTATATTCTAGGAAAGTCGAATTTAGAAAATGATAGACTTTCCGTAGAAGATAAATATGCGGAATTTAATTGCTATTTTTGATATTAAAACACGTTTTTATTGTTTTTGCAATACTTTTTAGAACTTTTTTCATCGCAATTTTCGACATTTTTCTAACATTAAAATCATTCATTCAGCACATAATTTTTTAGGTTAAAAAATACCCTTCATTTTTTTATGAAAGGTATTTTTTTTATGCTTATATTTATTCAATTACATCTTCAAATATATGCTTTGGAAGAGATATTATCGGTCTTAAGCCTTTTTCAGAATTATTGACTGCATACCAATTAAGTGAACCTGAATAACTAGCATAACAAGCCGAAGTTCCGAAATGTTCCACCTGAATCACTAATCCAATAACCATAACAACCCTCTTCAATTTTTCCAAATGGGAAAATTAATCTATCATCTTTTCCTGGACTGTCTAAGCTTACTTCAGTAGAATAATTTTCTTCTCCTATCTTAGAATAACTATACTCGTATCCTCCCTTATCATTTAGTTTAGCTGTCAATTTTTTATCAGTTTCTTCATTTTTAAAATATCTCATATTATAGGCTGACAATACATAGTTAAGTGACGGTGCCCCTTTTACTAATACTTCATCATCTGATATATTTATTTCTTTATTATTCTTTAATGCATTAATAATTCCCGTTTTTATTCCATTCCAAACTGTATTATAGTCTCCTTCTCCTTTTAACCAATTAAAAAAGTTATTTTTATCTTCGTTATCACCTGCACTATTCCAAGCTACTCTATAAGGTCCTATCGGATATGCTAAACCTTCAAATCTTAAAGCTTTATTTTCTATATAATTATTATATATCAAAATTACTCTATCTTCATCTGTGCAGAAATATTTCCAGTTATTTAAAAGAATTACATCACTTTCTTCTCCTGATTTAGATTTTGCTTTTACTGTTACCGTACCTAAATCCACATCTGGATTCTCAATACTAATAGCTGGTAGTTTTTTATTTTCTACTGTTTTTTTGTCCTCTTGTATGGTTTGTATATATCCATTTCTTTCTATTGTATAACTTCCATTTCCATTGTCTGTTACGTCGTCTAATTCTCCATTTTCTTTCTTTGTTTTTAAAAATTCTCCTAAATCTGCCTCTCTATTTGCTTTTTTTTCTAATTGCCAATCTGCTACTACCAATTTCATTTCTTCTTCTGCTTGTGCTTTATTATTTGTTGTTTCCGCAGTTTGTGCCTTTGTTAAAATTCCATTTTCTCCAGTTAAAGTTGCAATTGATACTGCAGCTAGTATTAAAAGTACAATTATTGTAATTACTAATGCTATTAGTGTAATACCTCTTGATCCGTTTTTGCTTAATTTTTTCTTTTTGTTTCTCCATTTTAAATTCCTCACTTTCTTTTGTTTTGGTTTGTAAATTTTAGAAATTATGTTGAGTTTGTATTACATATTTACGTTTAAATTTTAACATAAAAATTTTTTCTTGTAAATGTTTTTTGAAGATTTTCAAATAATAACTTCCTTAGCATATAAAAACACCTTGAATTTATTTCTAAATTCAAGGCATTTATTAATTTTATTAATATATATATCCTTGTGGGTTGTATCTCACTCCATTTTTTCTAATTTCTAAGTGTAAATGTGGTCCTGTTGAGTTTCCTGTAGATCCTACTGCTGCTATTTTTTGTCCTTGTGATACACTGGTTCCTGATGATACGTATAGCTTACTACAATGTCCATAACAAGTTTGTACTCCGTTTGCATGTGTTATTATTAAAAAGTTTCCATATCCACTCATCCAACCAGAATATGTTACTGTTCCGGAAGCAGCTGCTAAAATTGGCGTTCCTGATGATGCTGCAATATCTAGTCCACCGTGCGTTCTATAATTTCTAACACTTTCTGAACTTCCGTACCTAGATGATATTATTCCTGATACTGGTTTTATAAAACTAATTCCTAAATCTACTTTTGCTGTTGATATTGTAGATGCATTACTATATGTTCCTGATGATGCGTATCTTGTTGCACTTGTTTTTTTATTTGCTACTGTAGCTACTGGTGTAGGTGCTGCTATATATAATTTTGATATTGCATCTTCTGTACTTGCAAATTCCGCTATGTTTTGTTCATATTTTTCTATAATTGATATTTTTTCTGTGTTACTACTGTTTTTGTCTTTTAATCCTTGTACTACTTGTTCTGCTTCTTCGAAAGTAGAAACATATACTTTTTCTTCATTGTTGTCTAATATTGCATAATAACGATAATATGGTATTCCTTGTTCTTTTACTTTTTCAAATATTTCATCATCATTTGGTACAATATTTTTCTTTAATAAGCATAATTGATATTTAGGAAGGTTATCTACTTGTACAAATGCTACATTTGTATTTTCTTCTTCACCATTTTCTATATAGTTATTGATTTTATTTTGTAATTCTGCTTTGTTTTCTGTATATCCTATTTGTTCTCCATTCATAAAAACACTATAAGTTGGTTTATATAGGAATGCTATTGCTCCTACTATTAGAAATGTAGAAACTGTAAAAAGAATGATAGCTTTAATACTTCTTTTCGTATGTATCATTACTTTTTTTAACATGTTTTTACCTCCTTTGTGCTTTTGCTACTTTTTTCTTAAAAGTTATTGTTATAATATTTCAATATTTGTTTTTTTGCAATGATTTTGCTTTTCCGATTTCCGTATATTTATTTTACTTTTTTTGTTTTATCTCTTTTTTATTTCATTTATCTCCCATTTTCATTTTTAATTTTTGTTTACGTAAATATTTTGTTGTGAAATTTATAATTACATCCATTGATATCTAAAAAATACCTGTAAATATTATTTTTACAGGTATTTTTATTTTATTGTTGTAATTCTGTTTTTACTGTACTTATTTCCGTTGTTGTCGCTTTTTGCGCAGGTACATAGTATCCTTTTGTTTGTGCTATTTTGAATAATTCATATTGAAAGCTTTCATCATTGTTTCTTATTTGTTGAAATGTTTGTCTTAAAACCATATTTTCTGTTTCTGATATTGCTGTTTGATAAGAATTTAAATCTGCTTTTACACTTCCCAATATGTCATTTACCATTGTTTTTTCATCCATTACTTTTTCCTCCTTAATTATTTAAAAATGTCATTAATTTTTGTTTTGTGTTTAGTGCATCTTGTGCTGATTTTGCAAATAATTGCTTTATTTGTGGATCCACAGCTTGTGAAGAATAAGTATTTAATTTTTGATACGCAGTTTCGTGTGCTCCTATTAAGTGCCTTAGGTGTTGTAGCTCTATTTGGTTTAGGTCTGCCATTTTTATCCTTCCTTTCTTAGTTTATTTGTTTTTTATTTTTTCCATTTTTTTTTGTTTTATACCAAAAATTAAAATAAAAAACCAGTTTTATTGTTTTTTAACTGGTTTTTTGTTTTTTAAATTATTTCTAGTTTTGCATATTTTGCCATTAGTCTTTTATGCCCAACTTTATCAAAGTCTATGTCTACTTTTAAGTCATCTCCTTCAGGTTCTACTAAGCTGATTGTTCCTTCTCCAAATTTTTTATGATATATTCTAACTCCTGCTTTATATTGTGATAAATCTACTTGTTTATCATTTTGTGATTTTTTATTTAAGTTACTTAAAAAGTTTTCTGCTGTTCTAAAGGCAAAATTTGTGATGGTTTCTTTTTCGCTTGTTTTATAGGTTTTAAGATTGTTATTATTTTTGTTTCCGTAAGTCCATATATAATTAGAGTCCTTGAAAATTTCATCTTTATTTGAAGTATTTCCAAATGCTTCTTCATATCCTTCTAATAGTTCTTGTGGTATTTCTTCTAAGAACCTTGATACAGGGTTATAACTTGTAGATCCATAAATTGTTCTTTGTTTGCTACAAGTTAAGAATAGGTTTTCTTTTGCTCTGGTTATGCCTACATAACATAGCCTTCTTTCTTCTTCTAGCGCTTTTGGCTCCATTTGTGATTGATATCCTGGAAAAATTCCTTCTTCCATTCCAACTAAAAATACAACTGGATATTCTAACCCTTTTGCAGTATGAAGTGTCATAAGTGTTATTGAATCTTCTTGTTCTTCCATTTCATCTATGTCACTTGATAATGTGATTGACTCTAAAAATTCACTTAGTGAATTTTCTGCTGTTTCTTTTTCAAATTCTATTGCAACTGTTAAGAATTCTTCTATATTTGCTATTCTGTTTTCTGCTTCAATTTTATTTTCTTGTTCTAATGCTTTAATGTATCCTGTTTTTTTCAATGTTAATTCTATTAATTGTGAAATTGGTAGCTTATCTTTTTTTTGTTTTAATTCTTCTATTGCGTTAATAAATTCCCTTGAGTTTAAAAATACTCTATTTAAGCCATATTCATCTGCCTTTTTTATTATTTCGTACATTGATTTTTCTGATATTTCTGCTAATTGTTCTATTTTATCAATGCTTGTTTTACCAATACCTCTTTTAGGCTCGTTTATTATTCTTTTTAAGCTGAAGTTATCTGCATTGTTTTGGATTAATCTTAAGTATGCAATTATATCTTTTACTTCTTTTCTATCATAAAATTTTAATCCGCCTACGATTTTATATGGAATTTTTTCTATTCTTAATATGTCTTCTATTGCTCTTGATTGTGTATTCATTCTATATAGTACGACGAAGTCAGAGTATTTATAATATTCTTCTCTTTTTAGATGTTCTATTTGTTCTATAATGTAACTTGCTTCATCATATTCGTTGTTTGCTTGGTAGATATGTACTTGGTTTCCTTCTTCGTTTTGTGTCCAAAGTTCTTTTTTGTATTTTACTTCGTTGTTCTTTATAACACTGTTTGCAACTTTTAATATATTTTGTGTGCAACGGTAGTTTTGCTCTAGTTTTATTATTTTTGTTCCCGGAAAATCTCTTTCAAAGTTTAGTATATTACTAATGTCTGCTCCTCTAAAAGAATATATACCTTGATCATTATCACCAACTACTGTGATGTTTCCATTTTTTGATGCAAATAGTGTTACTAAAGTGAATTGCGCTTTATTTGTGTCTTGATATTCGTCTACTAAAACATATTGAAATTTATTTGCATAATATTCTAATATATCTGGGTTTTCCATTAAGATTCTAATTGTGTAATTTATTATATCATCAAAGTCGATTGCATTGTTTTCTTTTAGTCTTTTTTGGTATAGCTCGTATATTGTTGCTATTTTTTCTTTACGGAAGTCCCCTTTTGCTTTTACTGAATAGTTTTCTGGCTCTAACATTTCATTTTTAGCATTGCTTATTTCAGATAATACACTTCTATCTGAAAATAGTTTGTCGTCTATGTTTAATTCTTTAATACAGGTTTTTACTAATGTTCTTTGATCTCCTGCATCAAATATTATAAATGAGGATTCCATTCCAATTCTATCTATGAATCTTCTTAATATTTTTACACAAATTGAGTGAAATGTTCCCATCCAAATTTCTGATGCTTCATCTCCTACTAGGTTTACAACTCTTTCTTTCATTTCGTTTGCTGCTTTGTTTGTAAAAGTGATTGCTAAAATGTTCCATGGCTTTACTTTTTTTTCTTTAATTAAATATGCTATTTTATGTGTTAATACTTTTGTTTTTCCGCTTCCTGCTCCTGCTATTACTAGGCATGGCCCTTCTGTATTAACTACAGCTTTATATTGTTCTTCGTTTAGTTCTTTTAATATTTCTTGCATTTGTTTTTTCCTTTCTCAAATATGTGTTTGTATTTTACTATATTCGTTTTAAAATTTCAAGATGTTTTTATATTTTTTTTTATTTCATAGCATATTGGTAAATATACCGATTATAAAACCTAACATATTTCCAATTGCTGTAGTTCTACCATTATATAAGTTATTTGATTCTGGAACTAATTCTCCAGATACTATATACAACATTGCACCTGCTGCAAAGCTTAAGCACATTGCAATTATTTCTTGTGATATTGAACCTACAATTGCTCCAAAAAATGCTCCAATTCCTGTTGTTACTCCTGATAGGATTACATATAAAATTATTTTACCTGCTTGCATTCCTCCGTTTTTCATTGGTATTGCCATAGAAATTCCTTCTGGCACATCATGTAAACAAATAGCTAGTGCTAAACTTAAGCCTAGTTTCATTGAAGCTTCGAAACCAGATCCTATTGCTAATCCTTCTGGAAAATTATGTATGGCAAGCCCAATTGAAACAATAATTCCTGTTTTTAATAGTGTATTTTTATTTGTTTTTTTTGTTTTTAAATATGTATTAAATTTTTTTTCTACTAATAAATCACAAAAAATCATTGCTACTATTCCAATTAGTATTCCTATTATTACATATGGTAATATGCTTATTTCTAATGCTTCTGGTATTAAGTCAAAGCAAACAACTGCCATCATTAGGCCTGATGCAAATGATAAGATAAAACTTAAAAATTTATTAGAATGTTTTTTTATAATTATTCCTAATATTCCACCGTAATGTAGTTCCAAATGTTCCAAAAAATAAACCTGCTATCGTTGTTTTTAGTATTTCTCCCAATTTTAAAAGCTCCTTCCTTTTTATTAGTTTATTGGAAAAAGCTTTTGTTTATTCTCATTATTTAATATTATTTAATTTTGCATATGGATTTGTTGTCCTTTAATTAAATCATAATTTATTAATTCTGTACTTTCTAAATTTTCATTATACATATTTATTCCAGTAATTTGACTGTTCTCATAAGTTGTATAATAATATATTCCTTTATCCATATTACAACAAGAGCTATAAATTGTTATTTCGTATTTATCTTCTCCCATATGGACACATCCTCTTTGTTGTTCAACAGAACCTAATATATGGAAGAATTGACTAATACTTTCAGATTCTGAATCACCAGAAATTGAGTTCATTTTAGTGAAGGTTGCTTTTACAAATCTTGAAGCAGATGATAAATCCCCTGGTAATCCAATGGCTCCCATTCCTCTACTGTATGCATTTAGGTCTAGTTTTTTAGAAAAATTATTATTAGGTTGTTCAATAGATAAATTCATATAATTATTTAAGTTAAACATATGAATATCAAAAGTTGGATTGTTTGTAAGTACACCAACTGGATTTTCATATATATTTAATCCAGTTTTCACACTTTCTACTGTTATTGATGATTCTTTGTCACTTATAATCCAATGTAGTGGTGATGCGGGTAAATTATCACTAAAATTAATATTAGCAATGTTTATATTTTTTAGTAATTTTTTCGCTTCATTAAGGTTTGCACATTGTGATAAAATCCAAGGAATAAATTCGAATGGTGCAATATTGTCCATTCCTTCTTTTTCATCCTTATAATTAGCATTTCCTGGAAAATTTAATCCAGCCATACCTAATCCTTTTTCATTTATCGCGTCATAATAAAGTGGATATCCATCTGCTACATAAGCCATTCCAATAATGGCATAATGATTATTTATGACATTTACTTTTCTAAATTTAAATGGGTAATTACGAGGTGTTATTGTAACGGTTTCTTTATATGAAAATTCTAAGTCTAAATTTCTTCCAAAATAATGATTTTTTGTGCTATATGTTATTGCTGTACACATATTTTTTCCTTCTTTCTATTTTTTATATTATATTTATTATAATTGTAATTTTATATTGTTTCAAGTATTATATTTTTATACCAAATTAATACTTTTTTCTAAAAGAAGTAGTTAAAAGGACTTAAAAGCATTACAAGTAAAATTGCTATTATATGTATTGTAAATAGAAATAAAATAGTTTTTGCTATCCCATATTCATCTTTTATGCGTTTAATGTAGTATATTCCTAATATTATAAAAGAAATTATGCAATAAATAATAACTAAAATACAAAATGGATTTTTATATGGATATTGGTTGTATTTTTCGAGTCTGATAGTCCATTTTATAAATCCATATGCATATTGTAACAAACAGTAAATAAGAAAATGTGATACTGATAAATCAATAATTTTAAACCATTTACCCATATATGCATCATATATTACCGCTTTACTTGCTTTTATTATTAAGCCTAATATAGTTATTACAATTATGCTAAATGTTATAATTTTTTCCATATTTTCCTCTCAATCGTTTCTACTATTATATAATAAAAGACAGATAATTTCAAATAATTATCTATCCTACTTATTTTAATTTAATTAATAATTGCAATTATAAATAATTCTTCAGAATTAAGCATATATTCTTTTGTATCCCCATCTGGTAATTCTCCATTATATGCAACCCAATATTGTGAATTTCCGTAATTCCATACTCCTGTTTTTTCATAAGTTTTATATTTAATAGTTCTATCTTCTTGTGCTGAGAATTTATCTCTTGTGTCATCTTTTACTAAGTGAATTCTATTGTTTTTTGCTTCATATAATACATCTATTATAAATATATCTCCTTCAACTGTTGATTGTACTACTCTAATAAAAGCATCTTCTTTTTTATTATATTTATCCATAAATTCACTATATAAGTTGTCATTATGGACCATTGCTCCTATTATAAAGCAATTATCTTTTTGTGCTTGTTCTTTGGAATAGTTTTCTGGTAATGTTCTTAAATCTTGATATTTACTTGTAATACTATGGTTATAAAAATCGTCTATTCCTGTTATTCCACTTCCATATTCTATTCTATAACTATCTTCTAATTTAAATATGCCTTGTCCTAAACTGATTGGAAAATATTTTGGACCGATTCTAAAACTATATAATTCATTATTTTTATCTTTATCTTTATATTTTATAATATAATCTCCATGGTAAGGAGACCACTCAATATCTACGTATTCTAATTGCTTTTCTGGGAAATTACATTTTAGATAAATTGAACTTGATATTTTAGCTATTTGCTTAGGGATTATTCCACTAATCCATAGTCCTAATATGATTACTAATATTATAATTACTGCCAATATAATTATTATTTTTTTCTTCATAATTTACCCACCTTTGACAATTTATATTTATTTTCTTATCTTAAATCTACTATATTTTCTGTCAAAATATCTATATCAATAACATATTTCTTTTTATTATTGTCAACATATACTGGAAATTGTTTTATATTTCTTTCTTTTATTATTTTTTCTGGATTTATCCAAATATTTTTACTTTTGAATATGTATTTTTTATTATCTAATGGATTGTTCCATTCACAAATAATATAATATGGGTGTCTTTCATTTACGTGATATGAAGTATTTAAAACTGTTTCATTATAATCTGCATATATTAATTCTCCACTTTCTTTCAAGCTTTTTTCTAATTTTCTCTTGTTAATTTTTACTAGTATTCCTATTGCTCCTATTATTAGAAAAATTAGTCCAATTAAAGGAAATATTAAAAATATTAAATCTAGAGATTTCATACCTATTTCGTTTGGGTTATCTTTGTCATAATATATTTTTATTTCTTTACCTTCATAGAAATTAGAAGCATAACTGTTTAATTTTGATTCATATTCTTTTCCTTCAATAGTATATGAAACATATACTTCATAATCTATATCATCATTTGCACTCTCATGCGATGATATTTTTGTAATTGTTCCTATTGTATCTACTTTATTTTCATAGTTAGAAATATTTCCAAATATTACTAATCCAATTATAAAGAATATAGCTCCAACGCTTAGAAATATAATCCATATTAAATTTTCTAATTTGTTTTCTTTCATAAACTTATATCTCACTTTCAATTTACTATTTATATATCTTTTTAATGTTTGTTTGCTTTTGTTGCAATTATTATACAATAAAAATATAAGTTTATCAATTAATTTAATTTTTTAATTATTATTTATTTTTTTTGCTTTTTAGCATCTCATTTATTTTTTCAACACTTAACTTATATATGTATCTTTTTATTATGACAATTACTAAAAACAATATGCTATATGGTAATATTGTAATTTTAAAGTTTTCTCTATATACATCAAAGAAATTTTTAGAAAAATCAATATATTTCATAAGGTATAGTAATATTACCGTACAAATTACAAATATTATATTTCCTGCTATGAAAGCTAATATATATCTTATAATGCTTGATTCTTTTGCATTCTTGATTCCCACTATTATGCAGCTTATGAAGATTGATACTACAAATATAGAAATGTTCTCCGTTATTATACTCATTTTACCTGCATAATATCTTTTTTCTAGCCAATTTTCTATATTTTCTCCTTCTTGTAGACTTATTGTTTCTTCATGCATTTCATTTGTAGTGGGAATATGTGTTGCGTTTTCTAGTGCTTTAGCGTATTGAAAGTAATTAAATATGATATAAAACATGGTTAAAATTGCATATGTTAATATTGTGTATTTTAATACATTTTTCAATATTTTTTTTGTCATATTAATCCCACCTTTCTTTTAAAAATTTTATTACTGCACTTATTTTTCTTTTTGATACATACTCAACATCTTTGTTTTTTAGTTTAACAATAATACTGCCAATGTTTTTCATATCAAAACATTCTACTTGTTTTATATTGATAATACATGACTTAGATATTCTTATAAAGTTTTCTTTGTTTAATAGTTCTTCCAATTCATATAGCTTTTTCTTGACTTTGTATGTCTTATCTTTATGTACACAATATGTAGATTGATTTTCAGAGTAAAATTTGGCTATATCATCTGTATTTAATATATAAATATTATTATTTATTTCTGCAACTATTGTATCTGTATTTTTAGATAATTCCTGTATGTTTTTTATTAATTTATTTAATGTTTCAGTTGATTTATTTGCTTTTATATTCATATAAATTTGATTTTCATCGATTTCTTGTGTATATTCTACATTTATTTTTATTTCCATTATCTCATCTCCTTGTATCTATTATATAATTTAAAATATGCTAACTCAATATGAATTTTTTAATTTTATATAAGTGTTACAAAATATTAAATAAGCGTAGTTTATATACACATACATAAAAAGCATTTACCATTTTAGGTAAATGCTTTTTACTTTATATAATTAATCTTCTAATAATGTATATTCCTCCATATTAGGCATTTGCACATCTTCGTCTGTTACAGTGTCAAAACTGTATTGTATTTTTCGATTTGTTCCATTTTCAAATTCTACATGTACTAGTAATCCTGTTTCTTTTTCTACCCAATCTGTTGAACTACCTTCTTCTAAGTATCCTAAGATGTAACAGTCTTTATCTTCATATTTTCCGCTTGAAATTGTGAATAGTGGGTTTATAGCAAACATTAAGCTTATGCTTACTTTATTTTCTGGAGTTACGTAATATCCTGTTAATGGTAAGTTTTCTACCATCATACCATTATTTTCATCATATTTTCTATACGTTTTATTTTTTGTTTCGTTAAACATATAATATTCATCTGTATCTTCATTTTTCCAAAATGTTATATTTCCTTCACCTTTCACACTTTTCATATTTAATTTATGAATATTATCCTTTTTCCAATAAGTCATAACTGTTGTGTCAGTTTCTGAGTGAAAGTAATAATTGTTTTTAGCATTCATTTCATCATATTTTTTATCTAAATCCATATAGATACTAAATCTAACAAGTATGATAATTCCTATTATTAAAACAATTATACCAATTGCAATCAAAATTTTCTTTTTCATATAAAAAACCTCCCTTTTTTATTTTGGAAGGCAACCTAGCAATCATAAGTTCTATTTGAACTTTTAGACCTATGGCTTTGCGTCATAAACTTTCGTTTATTTTGCTTTTTACATCTACATATATTATAACATATTTTAAGTTTTTTTTCAAATTTAAGCTTTAAAATACGTATTTGTTATTGTTAGCTACTTAATTTATAAAAGTTTGATATATAAATGATATATAAGGATTTATATTTGTATAAGTAGATATATGTTCTATTCCTGGCATATCTTGTATAATTGATACTAATTGCTCGATTTCTGTATTAGTTTTTATTTCAATAAATGCTGGTAAATGATTGTTTTGTTCGTTTAAATTGTTAATAATATTAGTTTTACCTTCAAACTTCTCTTTCATTCTTTCTAGTGATTGTTCTTTTGAAATATATTCTATTTCTGAATCAGTACTATTTTCAGTTATTTTATTTTTTATATCTTCTATTTCTTGTTTTGATATGTTATCTTTTAAGTATATTTCCATTGTAGATGCAATTTTATTGTAATTATAAAATACTAATATATTAAATATGATTATTAATAGCAATAATATTACACTAACAATTATCACAACATTTTTATTAACTAATTTCTTTTTTACATTTTTTAAAATGTCTATTTCTTTTATTATTTTGCTTTGTTCATTATTATCCTGTTTTATCTCTTTTAAAACATTTTTACAATTTTTACAATTGCTTAAATGTTGTTCTACTAATTTTTTAGATGTAGCACTTAAGACACCATCATTATAACTAAATAGTAAGTCTTTTACGATATCACATTCGTTTTTCATTTATCAAATTCCTCCTTTAATTTTTGTTTGCCACGAAAAAATACTACTCTTGCCCAGTTTGAGGTTTTATCCATTATTTCTGCTATTTCACTATATTCAAAATTACCTAAAATTCTTAAGTACATAACGTTTTTGGTGTCTTCGTCAAAAGTTTGCAATTTTTTAAATAATTGAATTTTATTTTCTTTTTTACAAATTGCTTCTTCTACGGATTCATCATATAACAATGAATTTTGTATTGTATCTAATGGAATTTCCCTTTTTGATTTTTCTTTTTTTAATCTTTTATACCAAATGTATTTACTAATTTGACACAGCCAAGTAGATATTTTACAATTACCTTTAAATTTATTTATATTTTCGACAGCAATTAAAAAAGTTTCTTGGACTATTTCTTCAGTTATATCCTCATTTCTAGTTAAGCAGAATATATATTTGTATACCATTTTACCGTATTTATTATATATTTCAGTTATATCCTGCATAACATTTTCCTCCTTTTATTTTATTAGTGTCTTTTTTTATTATTTTGTTACAATTTTTTTCTAATTTATTATAACATAGCTTAAATTATTTATATAAACTTATTCTTGTTTACATATTATTGACTTTTTTTACCATTTAGTGTAAAATATTGTCGAAGGAGTGAAGAAAATGTTAAAAGAATTTAAAGAATTTGCCACAAAAGGAAACATATTTGATATGGCAATTGGTGTAATTGTCGGTGGAGCTTTTCAAAAAATTGTAACTTCTCTTGTTAATGATATTATTATGCCATTAGTTGCAATTTTTACAGGAAGAGTTTCTTTTGATGATTTAACTCTTACTATTGGCAACTCAGCTATAAAATATGGTTCTTTTATTACTACAATTGTTGACTTTTTAATTATAGCTTTTTCTATTTTTATAGCTATTAGAACATTTACTAAATTAAATAATAAAGCAAAAGAACTTGTTGGAACTGATATTGATGATAAAGAGCCAGAAGAACCTACTACAAAGTTATGCCCTCATTGTTATTCTGAAATCAATGTAAAGGCTACAAGATGTCCACATTGTACATCTTCATTAGAAGTTTCTGATGTTACAAATGAGTAATTTGAATTTTAAATAATATTTTAAAAATGGTAGATTGATTCTAATCTACCATTTTGTTATTTTAATCTTCTTCACCTTTTAGTCTTTCTGCTCTATCTGCTGCTATTAAGTTATCAATCATTTCATCAAGGTCTCCATTTAAGAAATTTTCCATTTGATAAATGCTTAAACCTATTCTATGGTCTGTTATTCTACCTTGAGGATAATTGTATGTTCTTATTTTTTCACTTCTTTCTCCTGATCCAACTTGTAGACGTCTTGCATTTGTTATTTCACTGTCCTGCTTTTGTTTTTCTATTTCATATAATTTTGTACGAAGCATTTTCATTGCATTGTCTTTGTTTTGGAATTGCGATCTTTCTGTTTGACATTCTACTACAATTCCTGTTGGTTCGTGTATTAATCTTACGGCTGATGAAGTTTTGTTAATGTGTTGGCCTCCTGCTCCGTGAAGCTCTATATACTTCCATTTTGATATCCGCTGGATTTATTTCAATTTCTACATCTTCTACTACTGGTAATACTGCAACAGTTGCTGTTGATGTATGGATTCTGCCACTGCTTTCTGTGTCTGGAACTCTTTGTACTCTATGAACTCCACTTTCAAATTTTAGTCTGCTATATACGCCTTTTCCTGTTATCATAAATGATATTTCTTTATATCCACCTAATCCCGTTTCGTTTTCGTTTAATACTTCTAGTTTCCAATGTTTCTTTTCTGCATACATTGTATACATTCTATAAAGTGTTCCTGCAAATAATGCTGCTTCTTCTCCTCCTGCTCCACCTCTGATTTCACATATTATATTTTTGTCATCATCTGGATCTTTTGGTATTAATAAAACTTTTAGTTCTTCTTCTATTTTAGGTAATTTTTCTTTATTCTCATAGTATTCTTGTTCTGCAAGTTCTTTCATTTCTGGGTCTTTTAATAGTTCTTCTGCATCATTCATTTCATTTTTTACTTTTTTATATTCTCTATATTTTAATACAATTTCTTCAATTTCAGCATGTTCTTTCATTAATTTGCGCCATTCTTCTTGGTTAGAAATTACTTGTGGGTCTGAAATTAAATTGGTTAGTTCATCATATCTTTTTTCAACCATTTCTAATTTATCAAACATAAAAATTCTCCTTTTATCTGTATTCTCGTTTTGCTAAATTATTATACTACATTTTTTCTATTTATTCAACTAGAAAGATAAGTTTTTAGCTACATTTCTATAAAATTAAATGGTATGTTTAATTCTTTTAAAATTTCTTTTTCTCGGTTTGTACAGGTAAGTATTATAATTTGATGATTTAAAAATCTTTTATCTAAATATTTTAAAATGTTTTTTAATCTTTCTGTATCATAATAGGCAAATGCTTCATCTAGAATTATTGGCATTTTTTCTTTTGATAAATCTTCTACCATTGCAAGTCGTAATGAAAGATATAATTGGTCAATAGTTCCTATGCTTAATCGTGATGCTTGCATATAATTTCCATTTTCTGTTTCTACCATTAGTCCATTTTCATCATTAAAGGTTAGATGTGTATATTTTCCTTCTGTAATGCTTTCTATGCTTTTAGACAATGCATTTGTAAACTTAGGGGTAACTGTATTTTTCATCCTTTCATAGGCTTCTTTTAAAACTTCTTTTGCTAAGTCCATACTTTTTTCAAGCTTTTCTAAGGCTATCATTTTTTCATTGTTGTTAACTAATTCTTCTTCTATATTTGATAGTTTTTCTAATTTGGGTTCAATGTTTTTATAATCTAGTTCTAATGTGTGTAATTCTATTTTTTTATTATTTAATTCATTTTCTATTTTTTGAATTTCTATATTATTATTTTCTAATTTAATTAAATTGTCTATTTTATTTTCTTCTATTTTTTTTGAATATTTATTTTTTATTTTTTCTTTTTCTAAATTGATTTTTAAATTGAAATTATTTTTTAATTCATTTATTTCTTTTTCTAATTCTTTTTTATTATTTTCTATTAAATTAATTTCATAATTTAAATTATTTATTTCTGAATTTATTTCTTCTGTTTTATTTTTAATGTTTTTTTCTTGATTTTTTATTTTATTTTTTAAAAATATATAAAAAATTAAAACCGTTGGTACTGTAAGTAAAAAAATATAATTGAATATTTTATTTTTAATAAAAATAAATTGTAAAATATTTATTAGAATAATAAATAAAAATATTAATAATATTTTTTTGTTTAATTTATTTTTTTCTAATTTTATTTTTTTATTTTCTTCGAAGATATTTTTATTTTCTAAATTTATTTTTTCTATTTTATTTTTTATTGAATTTATTTTTTCATTATTTTCATTTTTTAAATTTATTTTTAAATTTATTTTTTCATTTTCTATTTTTTCATTTTCGTATGTTAATTTTATCTCTTTTAAAAGTTCATTTTCATTTTCTAATTGAGAAATTTCACGGTTTAAATTTTGTTTATTTTCTTCGATTTCGTACTTTATGTCTACGAATTTTTGTGCTTCTTGTTTATCTTTTTGCAATTTTTCAATTCTTTCACTAAGTATGTTAATTGGCTTTTCCCTAGATTTTTTCGTTCCTATTTCATCTAGTTTGTATCTATCAATTCTGTCAATTGCTCTTTGAAATGATACATTGTCTTCTCCTGTTCCAACTAAGTTGGCAATTTTTTGTATTAAAAAATTTTGATTTGGTTTTTCTAATTTTATTTCATCTTGATTTACTACAACTGTTGATAAAAATAATTGCTCATCTACTTTTGTTTGTTCATAAAAAAATTCGTTTCCTTTTGTTTTGTCAATATTAAATTGTTTTGAAATATCTTCTGTTTTTTCATTGAATATTTGTGGATTTTTCTTTTTAAATTCTCTAAATATTTCAATTTTTTCATTATTATCTAATTCGTATTGTAGTTTTCCAGAAAATTCTTCACCAACCCATGGTGTATATTTTTCCAAATCAGAAATATCTTTTCCATTTTTTGTTTTTGATGCTCCATAAAAACAATTTACTATAAATTTTAATAATGTTGATTTTCCTGATTCATTTGCACCATAGATAATATTTAGGTGATCTCCAAATTCAATTTGTTTTTCTTTTAATTTTCCATAAGAATTTATTTTTAATTTATTTATTTTCAAAATTTCTTCTCCTTTTATTAGTATAAATCTAGTTTTTTAAATTTTTATTTTAATGCTTTTAGTCCTATTTCTATTGCATTTTCGATTATTTCCTTTTCTTCTCCGAGTTATATTTTCTTGGTTCAGTTTTTCTAACATTTCTTTTGCAAATAGTCCTTTTAGTGTGTTTTCATTTGCTATTTTTTCTAAGTTTATTGCTATTTTTGTTTGATTTTTTATTTTTATTATTCTTTCGTTTTGCATATATTTTAATAATTCGTATGTGTTTATTTCAAAGTTTCTGTTTCCTGATAATATTATTTTTATGTATTCATTATTTTTTATTTCTAAATTATTTAGTTTTTCAATTAATTCTTCTTTTGAGATAATGTCTGTTACATCTATTTCTATTTCTTTAAATTGTTCATCATCTAATGGAACAAATTCTAATTTTATTTCGTTTTTTGTAAGGTCTCCCACTATCATTCCGTGTTTACCTAATTCATCAAATCCTAATGATATTAATGAACCTGGATTTACTATTTTTTGGTTTGGTTCTGTGTTATAATCTAATTTATGAATATGCCCTAATGCTACATAGTCAAATCCTTTTTCTTTTAGCATTTTACTTGACATCGAATTGTATTGTTTTTCTTCTAGTGATGCTCCGTTTAACGTGCCATGAATTACAAGTATATTTATTTTATCCTTATTTTCTATTTCTAAATTTTCTATTCCACAGTCTGTACAATAAAAGTCGCTAAATCCATACCCATATATATTTGCATCTTCTGTTTCTATTTTCTCTATTTGTGATTTAAATATTTTGACATTTGCACTCCAATTGAATTTATTATAATATGAATTTTTTATAAATGGGTCATGATTTCCTGGAGATATAAATATTTGTGTTTCTGGTATTTCACAAAACAAGTTGTTTATATATTCTATGCTTGATTGCTTAACGTATTTATTTTCGTATAAGTCTCCTGATATAAATAGATATTTGATGCCGTTTTCTTTAATGTATTCTATTACTTTTTTTAAAGCCTTTCGCTGTTCTAGTCTTCGTAAATCTCCTAAGATATCTCTATCTGAAAGTTTTGTAAATGGTCTATCAATGTGTAAGTCTGCAATGTGTACAAATTTCATATTTTTCTCCTTTTTCTTTTTTGTTTCTTGAATTTTATTTTACTATATTTTGTTAGTTTTAGCAATAGAATAAGACAGGATTTGTTCTCCTGCCTTTATGGTTTTTAATCAATTGGACCAAATAGTTCATCAAATTTTGCTTCTAATTCTTTTTGTAAATCATATACTTCTTCATTGTCTTCTTGTATATTATCAAAGTCTTCTAAATCTAATGTTGGTTCTAATTTTTTTTCTTCTTTTTGTGTTTCTATATCTATTTTAGGTGTTGTAATTTTTTGTTCTTCTTTTTTAGGTTCTAATGGAATATCATCTTCAAATAAGTCATCTAGTGATTCTACTTTTAAATTTTGTACTTCATTTTCGTCTTTTTCTTCTACATATGGATTATATGGATTGTATTTTCTCCATACTCCTCTATCAATTTCTCCAATTTCATTATGGCTGATTTCAAAAGCTGCCATTTTCTTTGCTATTGGTTTTTTGAAATAATAGAATTTTTTTGCTTTTACTGGCTTTATTCCTTTTTCATAAATTATACAGTCATCATTGTCCATTCTACGTAATTCGTCTGGTGTCATTAGTGCTCTCGCCATTACTTGGTCTGATACAGATTTTCCTGTTTTCCAGTTTTGCCTATCTCTATTTATAGATACACTGTCCCTTCCTATTGTTTTTTCACCTAATGCTTTTGAGAAGTATTCTACTGTTTTATATGAGTTGCTTCCTAAGAATAAGTGTGTATCACAGTTACCCATAATAGTTTCATATGATTTTTCATAAACTGCTTCTAACTGATCAACATTTTGTAATATAACACTAAATGATATTTTTCTACTTCTTGATGTTGAAATCTTTTTGTCGAAGTCTGGTATTTTTCCAATGTTTGCAAATTCATCTAAAATGAAGAATGTTCTTTCTTTTAATGCTCCTCCATTTCTATCTGCATAATCATATAATTGTTGTATCATTTGAGAGAAGAATATTGTTAGTAAAAAGTCATATGCTGTATGTGTATCTGATGATATAACATAAACTGCTGTTTTTTTGTTTCCTATTTCTTCAAAGTCAATTGTATCTGTTGATGTTAATTCTGCTATTTCTTTTGAATCAAATTTTCCTAATTTTGATTGTAGTGAGCTTAATATTGAACCATAAGTTTTTTCTGGTGCTATTTCAATTGATTTATAATACATTCTAGCTGGATGGTCATATGGCAATTGACTGATTAATTCTGTAAGTAAGTTACTGCCTCCATTGTTATTTGCTGCTCTTACTAATTCTGCACAACTTGCTAAGTTTTGTTCTTCTTCTGGTCTGGTAGCTATTAAATAGTAAATTAATGCTTTTAATAGCATTTCTGCCATATCATCCCAATATGGATCTGCTTTTCCTCCTTCTGATTGTTGTCCTTTTACTATTGTATTTGCTATTACATCTACATCTAATTCAGATGATATATGCATTAATGGATTGTATCCATCACTATATTGTGGCCTTACTAAGTTTAATACTTTTATTTCATATCCTTGCTCTTTTAAGTATCCTGCTGTTCTATCATATAACTCTCCTTTTGGATCTGTAAATACGTATGAACCTAAACATTGATATGCATTTGGTATTGAATAACAAGCTGATTTACCAGATCCTGATCCGTCCAACTACTAATACATTGACATTTCCTCTTTTATCTACTGGTAAATAGTTTCCTTCTGCTAATATAATTCCTTTGTCTCTGCTTAATATTTGATATTGTTCTCCTCTTTGACTCCAATCACTTGAACCATGTTCAATGTCAGAATATTCATTTTTTGGTGCTGAGCGGAAAAATCCTATGAAGAAAAATACACTATAAAATATGGTTACAATTAATAATGTTGAAAAATATGTTCCTACCGCACCTTGTGCAAATATATTTCCAATTGTTCCAAATGGATTTGTAATTGATTGTCCAAAGGTTTCGAAGAACACTTCTAAATCCATTTTTCCTTCTAATCCTGCCATATAAGAGCTATATGCAAAAGGCGAAACAAATACTATGGCAATAAATATCCATAGTATTGCAAATATTATAAAATTCTTTCTGTTTCTCCTAATGGCTCCTTCTATTTTGTAATTCATATATTTTTCACCTACTCTTTTGTGTTATTCTCTAATACCAATGCTATTATCTTTTTGTGAATTTTTTCTAGTTTCCTTTGGTTTTCCACCATCATATGCTTTAACAGTTGAACCTAATGTTAGGTCTGTACTTCTTACTCCTTGATATTCTTTTGATGATGTTGCTGTTAATTTTTCAGCTTGTCCTTGTTTTTCTTCTATTTTTTCACAACCTATAGCAGTAACATCAATTTTATCATCTTTACCTGCTGGTCTACTAATTATTTTCCCATCAGAATTTTTTAATGCCATGATATAATCTCCTCCCTATTTACCTTCTCTTATCTCGAATGCGAAATAAGACTTATATGGTTTTAACTTACATTTACCTTTTACTTCATTTGTTTGCTCATCAAAATAAAGTACAGGTTTTATTTCTTCTGTGGTTTCTGGATCTATAATAGATATTTGTCTTTTTAAGTTTGGTGTATATTGAAAATCTTTATATTCTGTTTCCTGTTCTGAATATAGTGTATTAAATTTAAATGGCTCTGGTCTTTTTGTTATTTTAACCTCGTCTCCTATTAATATACCTGTATTAATTACGACTCTGTCTTCTCCAAAAGATAAAATAACTAGTTGATTACCATCTTTTTGTGGTTCTTCTACATAAAAAGTTTTTCTATTTAAGTTTCCTACTATTTCCTCTGTGTGGTCTAGTCTTTCTACTGTATATTTAGGATATTCTTCTAGATATTCTTTTTCTGTTTTATTCACTTGATAGATAACTGTTTTGATTCCTTCTGGATCTGTTATGCTAAAGTGCTTTCCTTGAATTGTTTCCATTTTTACACCTCTTTCTTAATATTTTATTTAATATTTTCGCATAACACTATAATTAATTATAGCGAATTTTTAGCTCTTTGTCAATATTTTACGTTTATTTAATTATGTAAATATTTATTCGTTTCTTGGATTAAATGTAGATGATGTTCTTAGCTGTTCATAGGCTTCTTTTTCTTTGTCAGTTAATTTTTTTGGTACAACTACTCTAATTTCTGCTATTAAATCTCCTCTTTTTCCGCTATTTGATTTGTATCCTTTATTTGGAATTTTAATTTTTTCTCCACTTTGTGTACCTTGTGGGATATATACTTTTGTTTCATCATCAATTGAATTGATTGTAACTCTTGCTCCTAAAGCCGCTTCCCATGGTGTTAATAATAAATTGGTGTATAAATCTTGATTTTTTAATTTGAATTTGTTATTGTCTTCAATTTTTATTTTTATTAGTAAATCTCCATTTTTTCCACCATTTTCACTTGCTTTGCCTTGACCAATTAAACGAATTTTTTCTCCATTTTGGATTCCTTCTGGTATGGTTACAGAAATTTTTTTGGTTTTTCCTTCAGCTGTTCTAATTGATAGAGTTTTCTCCATTCCAAAAAATGCTTCTTGTAAATTTATATTAATTTCTGTTTCTACATTTTCTCCTTTTGTAGAAGATTTTTTTAGTTTACCATTTTCTTGCTTTTCTTCTTGTTCGATATTTCCTAGAAACATATTAAATAATGCTCCTTTTCTTTCTGCTCCTGTAAAGGCTTTTTGGCTTTTATTAAAATGGGAATTCCAAATTCTATCATATTTTCTTTTTGATGCTGGAACAGATAGGGTTCTATATGCTTCATTAATATCTTTTATTTTTTCTTCTGCTAGACTATCTCCTATATTTACATCTGGATGATATTTTTTAGCAGCTTGTCTATATGCAATTTTTATTTCTTCTATTGAAACATGACTTGTTTCTAAGTCTAATATCTTGTAATAATTTTTAAATACCATTTTTAACATCCTCCCTAAAACTAGGTAAGCTTATTATATCATAATTTTAAAAAAAATCCATAGTTTTTATGGATTTTTTAATCATTTGCTAATTTTATTAATTTATCTAGTAACTCTTGGTATGGTATTCCGCTTGCTTCAAAAAGTTTCGGATACATACTAATATTTGTGAAACCTGGTAATGTGTTGATTTCATTTATATAGATTTTATTAGTTTGATTTTCTATAAAGAAGTCTACTCTTGATAATCCTTTTCCATCAACTGATTTAAATGCTTTTATTGCTTGTTTTCGAATTTCGTTTGATATTTGCTCATTTAAATTTTTAGCAGGTATATCTGTTCTTGATTCTTGATTTTTATATTTTGCATCATAGCTATAAAATTCGTCTGGTGTTTTTATTTCTCCTACGCAAGATGCAATTACTTCTTCATTTCCTAAAACTGCACATTCTACTTCTCTTCCATTAATTCCTTCTTCAATTAAAATTTTAGAATCAAATTGTGATGCATATTCAATATATTTTTTTAATTCTTCTTCATCTTTTGCTTTATTAATTCCAACACTTGAACCAGAATTAGATGGTTTTATAAACATTGGAAATTTTAAATTTTTTATTATTTTTTTGCTTACTTCTTCTAGTGATAGAATTTCTTCATTAAATGATTTATCAATATATATGTACTGATTTTTGTATTTTTTTACATATTCGTATTTTGCTTGGTTTAATCCTATTTTTTCGAATATAATCTTTGTATATGCTTTATCCATACTAACACTAGATGCAAGAACTTTACAACCTACATATGGCTTTTTTAATAATTCAAATAATCCTTGTATTGTTCCATCTTCTCCGTATAAACCGTGCAATACAGGAAAAAGAATGTCCATTTGTTTTAGGTATTTAGTTATGTTTTCTATTAAAATGTTTTTGGGATATTCATACCAATTTCCTTCTTTGTCAATATAGATTGGATATACTTCATATTTTTTTGGATCTAAATGTTGTAAAATTGATTGTGCAGATTGTACAGATACCTCGTTTTCAGTTGACATTCCACCAAAAATAACTCCTATTTTTTGCATTTATATTTTCCCCCTTATATTAATGAATTTCGACTTTTAATTTTTCTGCTATATCAAAAAATTTCATTCCATTTGAAGCTTTTAATAGAATAATATCTTTTGGTTTAGCAATTTCTTTTATTTTGTTTGCAACTTCATCGTTATTATCTAAATAATAAATTTTTTCTTTTGGCATTCCTAATTTTACTGCTTCTTCTACTATATATTTTGCATTATTTCCTCTACAAATTAATAAATCGATTTGGCTTTTGTATACTTCTTCTCCTACTAGTTTATGTAATTTTTCTGCATATTCTCCTAATTCTAATATGTCTCCTAATACTGCAATTTTTCTATTTCCATCTATGCTAGATAAATATTTTAAACTTGCTTTTATTGATTCTAAACTTGCATTATATGTATCATTGATTATTTTTATTCCACTTTTTGTTTCAGTAATTTCCATTCTCTTTTTTGTTAATTCAAATTCTTCTATTCCTTTTAATATTTTTTCTGTTTCTATATCTAGCTCTTTTCCAACACAAATAGCACATAATGAATTTAGTATAAAATGTTCTCCTCCGACTGGAACTTTTACAGTTTCATCTTTTTCTTTTATTTTGCAAGAGAATTCACTTCCATCTTGATTTAAAACAAGTTTTTTAGCATTTATATTGCTTTTTTCTTCTATTCCATAAGTGATAATATTTTTTTTGCTTTTATTTTCTTCTTGCCATTTATGTAATAAGTCATTGTCATTGTTTATTATTATAGTTGGATTTTCTGCTCCTTCTAGGATTTCTAATTTAGCTTTTAAGATATTTTCTCTAGATCCTAGATTTCCGATATGTGAAGTTCCAATATTTGTAATAACACAAATGTTAGGTTTTGCAATATTACTTAACAAACTAATTTCTCCAAAGTGATTCATTCCCATTTCTAATACCATTGCTTCTTCGTCTTGCAATCTTAGTATAGTGAAAGGCAATCCAATATTGTTGTTATTGTTTCCTATTGTTTTTAGAGTTTTATATTTTTGTGATACTACGTTTGCAACAATGTCTTTTGTACTTGTTTTTCCTACACTTCCTGTTATTGCAATTACTGGTATGTTGTAGAAACTTCTTTTTAATTTTGCTATTTTGTATAGAGCTTGTAAAGTGTCTTCTACTTTTAAAATTGTTTTATTTTTTAATATTTCTTTGTCTTTTTCTGTATATTCAATATTAGATACTATTACACAGTCTGCTCCTTTTTGTATTGCTTCTCTCCAAAATAGATTTCCATCAAAGTTTTCTCCTTTTATTGCTATATATGTATCTCCTTTTTGAATTATTCTTGTATCTCTAGAAAAATTTTTGCAAACGAATTTTGGATCTCCAGTAATTAGTGTTGCATTTGTTGCTTCTATTATTTCTTGAACAGTTAAATTTTTCATTATAACACCTCTTGTTTTTTGTTAAATTATATGCTTATTTTTCTTTTTTTGCAACTAATATTTTAAGAGCAATTAAGAAACTTCTTAATTGCTCTTAGTTAAAAGAAATAACTATTTGTTTTCTACACTTCTGTTTGCAATCTCGATAGCTTTTGTTACAATGTTACCACATTGCTTTGATGGTACATTTGCCCAACTTCCGCCATCTTTTTTTACTTGGTCATATACACCTAATTCTTTTGCTATTTCTTCTCTTAAATTTTCAGATATTAATTTACTATTTCTAGACATAACATCCTCCTAAAATTAAATCTATAAAAGATTTTTTACATATAAAACTTAAATAAAGTTTTATAATTATATTATTTACATTTTTTTTTATTTTATTTTGTCAAATTTTATATTTTTTTCACTTTTTTATAAAAAATATGATATAATTAAATAGATAATATTGTTGGGAGATTACTTAAATATGAATAATGCAAATGAAGTTGTAGAAAAAGAAGATTTTTCTAATGAAAATCAATTAAATAATGAAAATGTTTCTACGTCTGAAAATTTAGTTAAAGTAGAAAAGAGGCCAAAAAGTATTTTATCTATTTTTATGATAATTTTTGGTGTTTTTATTGTTTTTTTGTTAATTGTTTTTTGTGGTTTTACAGTTTTTAATATGTTTAATACTAACATTATTTCTGGTGTTTTTATTAAAGATATTGATGTTTCGAATTTAAGTCCTTCTGATGCAAAATATCAGTTAGATAATTATTTAAAAAAGAATATTCCAGAAGAAATTACTGTAAAACACGGTGATTTTGAAGCAACGATTTCACTTACACAAATGGAAGCTACTTTTGATACCAAAACTGCTTGTGATAGAGCTTTTAAAGTTGGAAGAACTGGAAATATTTTTGAAAATAATTTAAGTGTGTTATCAACTATGTTTGGAAATGTTAATATCGAGCCAAAGGTTGTTTTAGATGAAAAATCTTTATCTAAAAATTTGCAAGATATGTCTGCACAACTTCCAGATGCTGTTATACAAAGTAGTTACTATATAGAAGGTAATGAATTGCTTGTTACTTCTGGTAAAACAGGAAATATTGTTGATGTAGATGCCACATTAGATGCTATCAAAAATTCAATTTATAATTTTTCTTGTGTAGAGCAACCTGTAGAAATTGTTGTAAAATCACAAGAGCCTGAACCTATCGATGTAGAAAAAATTTATAATGAGATAAAAAAAGATCCTGTTGATGCTTATTATACAACTAATCCATTTTCGGTTCATCCTTCTGAAAATGGTGTTGATTTTAATATTTCTTTAGATGATGCAAAATCATTAGTGACAAATGAAGTAAAAGAGGAATATTCTATTCCTTTGAAATTTATTTCACCAAAGGTTACAACTAATATGATTGGTACAGAAGCTTTTCCTGATTTACTTTCTAGCTATTCTACTAGATTTTCTACATCAGATAGAAATAGATCTACTAATATTACATTAGCTGCAAGAAAAGTAAATGGAACTGTTTTAATGCCTGGAGAGACTTTCTCATATAATAAAGTAGTTGGAGCAAGAACAATTGCAGCAGGTTATAAAGAAGCTGGTGTATATGTAAATGGTAAAGTTACAACTGGTATTGGTGGAGGTATTTGCCAAGTTTCTTCTACACTTTATAATGCTGTTATTTATGCAAATTTAGATATTGTA
Organism: uncultured Clostridia bacterium; assembly: GCA_947629855.1. The sequence continues at coordinate 20,172 of CANRFI010000001.1, read as the reverse complement.
CAAAGAACTAATCATATGTTTGTTTCTTCTTATGTACCTATTAGTAGAGATGCAACTGTTTCTTATGGTTCTCTTGATTTTCAATTTAAAAATAATAGGAATTATCCAATAAAAATTGTTTGCTCTGTATCAGGTGGTGTTTGTAGTTTTCAGATTTTTGGTATGAAGCAAGATGATGATTATCAAGTTGAAATTTCTTCTTATCAGACTGGTAGCTCTGCCACATCAATTTATTCTGTTGCTTATAAAATTTTAAAGAGAAACGGTACCGTTGTTAGTAAGCAATTACTTTCTAAAGATACTTATAAGAAGCATTAATTATTAAATTTATTTATAGGACTGTCAATTTGACAGTCCTTTTTTTATTATTTATATAAACTACATTGTTAAAGTACCATTTGGTGTATTTGTAATCATTAAAACATCTTCTTCTCTACCATTTTCAGCATTTATATATACTAAGAATTCTCTGTTGTCTACTTTTCCTTTGAATTCATAACATAAAATTTCCGTTTTCCATTCTGTTGGAATAACTGCTAGTCCTTCACTTCCTATTTCTAAGTCTGGATTAATGGTTTGTCTTGCTTGTTCTATTGTAGTTTTTATATTTGATAAGCTTCTAGATTCTGTATGATTATTTAAATAGCCACTTGTTTCTAGTCCTAATATTTCTCCATTATCTAAAGCAACTTTTACTTTAATTAAATCTGGATATATAACTACATCTTCTTGTGTATATGCATAATTTATTGTTACAACTCCTTCTTGTTTTAAATAATATGTTTCTTTCATATTTGGATATCCTTTTTGGTTTAAGAATTCTTTTCCTAATTTATTTGCATCTTCTTGCGAAATTGTTTCTGTATTTACTTCTCGATTAGAGTTCATATAGACAATGTGTCCACCTTTTTTTGAAATAGATAGATTTATATTTTCATCTTTTTGATTAGTAATTGAAAAATCATAAACTGGAATTGTAGCATTTTCTGAAAAGCCTAAATTCGATATTTCTTTTACTTGGTCTTGTCCTATAAATTGCTCAGCAATTTGCTTTGCCTGTTCTTCTTCGATATCTTCTCCTGTAAGCCCTTTTTTCTCACTTGATGTTAAATGTTCTGAAAAAGCTCCATCATAAATTAAACCTGCATACTCATGGAAATTTTCTTCTAAATTGCTAAAACTTTCTTTTGAAACGTTGTCTACTTGTTGAGCAAAAGCTATTGTTCCTTTGTCTGTTAGTTCATCCCATTTAAATCTTCCACTATTTAGGTCTTCTGATAATTGGTTTAATGTATTTGCTAATTCTACGCTATAATTGTGTAAATCTTTTAAATTTTTTAAGTCATCTTGACTTAAATCTTCATTATAAATGTTTTTTCTTGATAATGAATAGCTATAATCACTTACTTGGTTTAAGAATTTTTCTGTGTTTGCTAGTTCTTGACTTTCTATTGGTAACATTGATAAATAACTTTGTGCTAAGTTAGCTTCTCTCCATAAATTCGTTAGAGTTTCTGCTCCGTGTTCTGATGTTGATGAAATTAGTGATTTTGCAAGATATGTTTCCACATTTTGCACATAGTCTACTAATTCGTAAAATGCCATATTATAACTATTTTGTGAAGCTTGTTTGTATTCTTCTTGTTTAGAATAAAATAATATTCCAAGTGCTATAACAGCAATTACTAATACTCCAATAATAGCTAATAGATAACCTTTTTTTATTTTGTCCATATAAATTCATTCCTTTCTTATTTTCTATTAAAATTTACTTGCAAAAACGGTGTTTTCCTATTGTTTTAACGTGAGGTCTTGACCAAATCCATTTGTTGGTTGCTGTAGCTGGATTAAAATAATAAATACATCCTCCTGTTGGATCCCAGCCATTAATAGCATCTTGTGCTGCTTTATATACACTTGATCCTTCTGCTATTGGATGATTAATTTGCCCATCTGCGACTGCAGTAAATGCTCCTGATTGATATATTACTCCAGATATTGTATTTGGAAATCCGAGCATTTTTTACTCTATTTAAAATAACAGCACCTACTGCGACTTGTCCTTCATATGGTTCTCCTCTTGCTTCTCCATTAATGGCTCTTGCCATTAGTTGTACATCTGATGTATTTGAAGTAGCTGCATAACTAATTTCTCTTTCTCCTATATGAAGTCCAAAAAGTATAAGAATTAAATTTAAAATTAGCAATAATATAATTGCTATAATTGTTTTTATTGAATTTTTCAAAAAATCACTCTTTTCTAATTTATTTTTATTAGTTTGTATCTTTGTTTTAAAAAATATTCCATTTTTTGAATTTTTTTATTTTTTATGCTAAAATTAAACAAATAGAAATAGAAGGGAATATTAAGATATGAAAAATATTTTAATTTTTTATGCATCTTATGGAGGAGGACATTTAAATGCTGCAAAGTCTATTAATGAATATATTTTAGAAAATTATAAAGATTGTAATACAGAATTAATTGATTGTATGAAATATGTTAATAAAACTGTTGAAAAAGTGACTACTGCAGCATATAGAGAGGCTGCAAAAAAAGCTCCTTGGGTTTGGGGCAAAATTTATAATGATTCTCAAAAAGGTCCACTTGCCCATCTTTCAAGTCGAGCAAATATTATTTTAGCTATTAAGTTATTAAAATTACTTCGTGAAAAAAAGCCTGATTTAATTATTTCTACTCATCCTTTTAGTAGTCAAATGTGTAGTTATTTGAAAAGGAAAGAGAAAATTACAGCTAAAATTGCAACAATTATGACAGATTTTGCACCACACGATCAATGGTTAGTTGGTAGCGATTTTATTGATTTTTATTTTGTTGCAAATGATAAAATGAAAAATTATTTAGTAAAAAAAGGTATAGCCGAAAATAAAGTTTTTATTACAGGTATTCCTTTATCAAAGCGTTTCTTACAAAAATATGATAGGAATGAAATTTTAAGTGAATTTGAGTTAAAAGCTGGAAAACAAAATGTTTTATTTTTTGGTGGTGGTGAATTTGGTTTAGGGAAATCTAGGACTTTTTCTATTTTTGATTCTTTAATTAAATTTTCAAATGATATTCAAATTATTGCTATTGCAGGTAAAAATGAAAAAATGAAAATGAAATTTGAAGAAATCGTAAATAAAAATAATGCTTTAGAAAGAGTTAAAGTTCTTTCATTTACAAACAAGGTTCCTGAATTAATGAGCATTTCTGATTTGGTTATAACTAAGCCTGGTCGGTATGACTACAACAGAAAGTTTGGCTTCTGGCTTACCTATGATTGTTATTAATCCAATTCCTGGTCAAGAAGAAGAAAATGCTGAGTTTTTAGAAAGTAAAGGTGTTTGTGTTTGGATAAAAAAAGATGATAATGTAATAGAGATTTTAACTAATTTATTTACGGATAAAGCTAAATTGAAGGAAATGAAGAAAAATGCTACTTTACTTGGTCACCCTAATTCTACTAAAGATATTTGCAATATATTATTAAATAACTAGAAAAAGCACACAGTTAGTGTGCTTCTTCTAGTATAAGGGTTCCATTTAGTGCATAAATGTCGAACTCTTTTGTTTGCTGTGTAATTTCTTTTGAGATACAAATTCGACCTTTTGAATCTATTTTTGCAATCTGTAAAACTATACAATCTTTGATGTCATAAGTGTTACGAAGCATAATCCGTTTTTGGTCTAATCTACAAATTGCAACATTCTTGCTAATTTCTAAATCACACATTTGTATGAGACCAATTCCTAAAGATAGCCTTCCCTGGTTGTCAATTCCCCTTATAATTTTAGTTGTCATATCTTTTCCTCCCCTTTTGGTTAGGTTAAAAGGTTACATAATAATTGTATCACTATTTTTATATTTTTTCAATAAAAATTGTTAAAATATTCCATATATTTTATAATTCTCTTCTTCCCTCTAATGCTTTTGTAAGAGTTATTTCATCTGTATATTCTAAGTCTCCACCAACTGGAATTCCGTGAGCAATTCTTGTTACTTTAATTCCTAATGGTTTTATTAGCTTAGATAAGTACATTGCTGTTGCTTCTCCTTCTACTCTAGGGTTAGTAGCTAGTATTACTTCTTTTACTTCTCCATTCATTAATCTTGCTAAAAGTTCTTTTATTTTTATGTCATCTGGTCCTATTCCGTTCATTGGTGAAATTGAACCGTGCAAAACATGATAAACTCCTTTGAATTCGTGTGTTTTTTCCATTGCAATTATGTCTCTTACATCTTCTACTACACATATTATAGAAGTATCTCTCTTACTATTTGAGCAAATAAAACATGGATCTGTGTCTGAAATATTAAAACATTTACTGCAATATTTTAAATTTTTCTTTGCATTTACAATTGAGTCTATAAATTCTTTTGTTTCTTCTTCTGAGCAATTTAACATATAAAAAGCAAGCCTTGCGGCAGTTTTATGCCCAATGCTTGGCAATCTTTCAAAACTTTCTATCAATTTTTCTATTGATGGTGAATATAATGACATTTTTTTAGAACCCCATTCCTGGTATATTAAATTTTCCTAACTGTGCTGCTTGTTCACTATCTACTTTTCTTAATGCTTCATTTATACACGTTAAAATTAAGTCTTCTAACATCTCTACATCATCTGGATCTAATACTTCTGGCTTTATTTTAATTTCTTTTATAACCTTTTCTCCAGATACTTTTACGGTTACTGCTCCTCCACCAGCTGATGCATCAAATTCTTTAACTGCTAATTCTGCTTGTGATTTTTCCATATCTGCTTGCATTTTTTTTGCTTCTTTCATTAAGTTATTAATATTCATTCCGCCAAATCCTCCCATTCCTCCTGGGAAACCTCCTCTTTTACTCATCTTTTTTCTCCTTTCTTTTTGCTAATCTATTATATTAAATGGTATGTCAGATTGATTTGCAAAATTTTGTAAATTTTCTTCTTTTGACATTACATTATTTTGATTATTTTGCCCTATATTATATTTTACTTGCATTTCCTTTCCACAAGCAATGGAAACCAATCTAGATATTTCTCTTATGTTTTCTTGTTTTTCTAATACTGTTTTTCCAAATGATGTAATTCCTTGTGGAAATTCAATTTCTACTGTCATATCATTGATTTGTTTTGCTTTTGTTCCTAGTAAGTTTGTGTATAATACTATTTTACCATTTTTCCTTAAGTCATTTATTATTTCTGGCCAATATTCTTCTGTATTTTGATTGTTTGCTAATTTATTTGGTTTTTGTTGATTTTTTTCTTTAGTTGTATTATCTTGTTTAGTTTTATTTTGATTATTAGATGTTGGAGTTGTATTATTTACAAATCTTAATTCTTCTTGATTGATGTTTTGTGTAGGTTGATTTTGTTTTGCTCCTGATTTTAAATATTGCTCTATTTTTTTTACTCTTTCTTCAATATTACTATTAGCTATTGTTTGCTTATTGCATAGTCTAATTATTCCTGCTTCAAATACAATAGTTTTTTGAGTTGTCGATTTGATTTGTGTCTCAAGTAATGATAATTGATCTATTAAGTCTACTAACCTTTCTTTTTGTATGCTTTTTGCAAATTCTTCTATTTGTTTTTTTTCTTCTTCATTATATAAGTCAGCTTTTTTAGTTACTTGATATATAAGCACATCTTTTATGTATTTAATCATTTCCCAAATCAAATTAGAAATGTCTTTTCCTTCTTTTAGTATTTGATCAATTGTTTCTAATGCTTGATGTACATTATATTCCATGATTGATTTTAAAAGATTGCTTACAAATATTGTTTTAGGAATGCCTACTAATTCTTTTACTTTGTCTTCATCTATTTTGTTTTCTCCATCTTGCACACATCTTTCTAATATTGATAAACTGTCTCTCATTGCTCCTTCTGACAAAGCTGCTATTGTAAATAATGCTTCTTTTGTTGCTTCTATGTTACTTTCTTTGCAAACAATTTCTAGTCTTTTTATAATATCCTCGTTTGAGATTCTTTTAAAGTCAAATCTTTGACATCTAGATAAAATTGTTGCTGGTAATTTTTGTGGTTCTGTTGTTGCTAGGATAAATTTAACGTGTTCTGGAGGTTCTTCTAGTGTTTTTAGCAATGCATTAAATGCCCCTTGTGAAAGCATATGCACCTCATCAATAATGTAGACTCTATATTTTGCTTTTGTTGGTAAAAAGTTTACTTCTTCTCTTATGCTTCTAATATCTTCAACACTATTGTTTGAAGCTGCATCCATTTCTACTATATCTGTTAATGATCCAGAAATTGCACCTTTGCATATTTCACATTCATTACAAGGTTCTCCGTTTTTAGGATTTAAACAATTTATTGCTCTTGCTAAAATTTTAGCAGCAGATGTTTTTCCTGTTCCTCTTCCTCCATTGAATAAATATGCATGACCTACACGACTTGCTATTATTTGATTTTTTAGTGTTTTTGTTATATGTTCTTGACCTACCATTTCTGAAAATGTAATTGGTCTAAATTTTCTATATAAAGCTGTATAACTCATTATTATTTATCACATCCTATTAAAAAAAGTTGCTTTCCTTAATCTCTCTATGGAAAGACTCCACATAAAGATATCTACTTATTGCTGCTTCCTTCCGGACCTGACAAGATTCATAGGTCTTTATTGGATTCTCTCCATACAAAGATTAAGCTATGCAACCATTTGTATTATATACTTATTTTTAGATTTTATCAAGTAATTTCGGTTAATTATTCACTCTTTTAAATATAAAATCTTTTACATCTGTTATCTCTTTTGAAGTAGTTCCTTGTTCTATAACATCTTCTACTGGAAGTTCCAAATTAATTGTTGTTTTGTATTGGTTTTCTTCTGCAATTTTTATTGTTAAATCAAATGTAATTTTTGCATTTAGATCCTCTTGCGCTACTTCTGCTTTTTTTAGTAATTCCAAATGGTTAATAATTTCATCATTTGAAGTGTATTTTGCTAAATTATCATTTGAAATACGAAATGCAATTATTCCTCCCTGATTTGAAATAGTTAAGTTTTTTAAGTTTGATTCCATTTCTCCTTTATAATTTATATTTTCAACTATATTTTCTTCTGTGTTTTTAAATAATTTGTTGTCAGGGTTTTCATCTGGTTTGTATAATTTTATGTTATCTTTTTTGTTTGATTCAATTTGTATGTTATCAATTGTTATTGATTCAATGGCTTGTGTTTCTTTGAAATTTTTGTTTTTATCTATATATAGATAGATATCATTACTTTGGTATACATCAAATGCCCATTTAGTGTCTGTTGATTCTATATCTTTTCCTTCACAAGAACTAATTAATGATATTTTTGTTAGTTCAAAAGGCATATTGGTTTCTCCTTCAACATTATACCTTAATACCATTATTCCAAGTGCAAATAAAAAAATAACTATTATTAAAATAATTACTACTATATGAAAATATTTCTTAGCTACTATGTTTTTTATTTTGCTTATCATTTTTTCTCCTTTTTTACTTTTCTTAGCTTTTTAAAAAATTCTTTTAATATTTTTTCACATTCTTCTTTTCGAATTCCTTTTTCTATTTCTATTTTATGATTAAATTCGTAATCAGTTAATAAGTTTAATACAGATCCACATGCTCCTGTTTTTTCATCCATTGTGCCTATGTAAATTTTTTTTATTCTTGATTGTATTAATGCACCTGCACACATAGGGCATGGCTCTAATGTTACATACATTTCACAATCTAGTAGTCTCCATTGTCCTATTTTTTTACTTGCTTTTTGAATTGCTATTATTTCAGCATGTTTTGTTGTATCTGATTTTGTTTCTTTTTGGTTATGTGCTCTTGCTATAATTTTCCCATCTTTTATAATTACGCATCCTACTGGTATTTCTAATTTTTCTTCTGCTTTTTTTGCTTCTTTTAAAGCTTCTCCGCATCCATTTTTCTTCTATTGTCATTTATTTATCACTTGCCTTTTTATTTTATATACTTTTTAATTTTGGTGTGCCCAGAGGGACTCGAACCCCCATCGGTCGCTTAGGAGGCGACTGCTCTATCCTGCTGAGCTATGGGCACATATGTAATTTTTTATGTATTGATATTTTAACATATTTTTCTTCTATTGACAATATCTGTTATAATAATATTGGTGATAAAAATGCAAAGAATTTTAAGTCATATGAGAAAAGCAATCGAAGAATATAAAATGATAAATGAAAATGACAAAATAGGTGTATGCTTATCTGGTGGAAAAGACTCGATTACTATGTTGTACGCCTTTAAAGCATTGCAAAGATTTTATCCAAAAAATTTTGAATTTATTGCAATTAGTATAAATCCCGGCTTTGATTTTTTTGATACTAATCTTTTACAAAAAGTATGTGATGATTTAAATGTCCCATTATTTATTGAAAATAGCAATGCAAAAGAAATTGTTTTTGATATTAGAAAGGAAAAAAATCCTTGTTCTCTTTGTGCTAACTTTAGAAGAGGAGTAATTAATTCTATAGCAATTAGAGAAGGATGTAATAAAATTGCTATAGGTCATAATCAAGATGATGTTTTAGAAACTTTTTTATTAAATTTATTTTATACTGGAAGTATTAATACATTTTCACCAGTAAGTTATATGGACCGAACTAAAATTACTCTTATTAGACCTCTTGTATATACTCCTGAAAAAGAAACTAAAAGATTTGTTAAAAAAAATAACTTAGAAATTATGCCAAAAGTTTGTCCTATGGATGGTGTGTCAAAAAGAGAAGATATGAAAAATTTTATTTTTTCTATGTCTAAAAGTATTCCAATGTTTCGTGCAAATCTTTTTGGAGCTATTCAAAGAAATCTGCCAGATTGGAAAACAAATTGATTTTATGTAAATTTTTAAAGCCTAAAACTAAATTTAAAATATAGTTTTAGGCTTATCTTTAACATTATTATTCTACTATTTTTAACATAGCATTTTTTAGTTCCTCTAATTTTTGATTTGCTTCTTGCTTTGTATTTGCTTTTATTCCAATATATAATTTTATTTTTGGCTCTGTTCCAGATGGTCTAATACAACACCAACTATCGTCTTCCAATTCATAATAAAGTACATTTGATTGAGGTAATCCTGTTTTTGTGATTTCTCCCGTTTGCATATTTTTTACAATGTCTTGGTCAATATCTTTAAATGTTAATACTTTATAATTTCCTATTTTACTTATTTGTGTATTTCTCATTTTTGTCATCATATCTTTTATTTCTTGTGCTCCTTGAGCTCCCTCTCTTACAATTGATACTTGTGCTTCTTGATAATATCCATATTTTTCGTAAATATCTATCATTGCATCCCATAGTGTTTTTCCTTTTGACATATAATAACACGCTGCTTCGCAAAGTGCCATAACAGCTGCAATACCATCTTTATCTCTAGCATAATCACCAATTAAGCAACCATAACTTTCTTCATAGCCAAATACATATGTTTTATCTTGTTTTTCTTCTGCTTCTCTCATTACTTTACCAATATTTTTAAATCCTGTTAATACTTCAATGCATTCTAAATTGTATTGTTTGCTGATTGCTTTTGCTAAATTTGAAGATACTACTGTTGTTATAAACATTCCATTTTGTGGTAAAATTTTCTTTTCCTTCATTTGTGAAATTCGGTATTCTGCAATTAGTAAAGCTGACATATTTCCTGTATAAGTCATATATTCTCCTGTTTTTGCATCTTTTGCAAATATTCCTAAACGGTCTGCATCTGGGTCTGTTGCTAAAACTACATCTGCATCTACTTTTTTAGCTAATTCTAATGCCATCTTAAATGCTTTAGGATCTTCTGGATTTGGATAGTCTACTGTTGGAAAATTTCCATCTGGCTTACTTTGTTCTGGAACAACATAAACATTTTCTAGTCCCAATTCTGTTAAAAGTCTTTCTGTTACTGTATTTCCTGTTCCATGTAAAGGTGTATATACTATTTTTATTTTTTTGCCTTGTTCTTTCATAATTTCAGGATTTAGAACAGCATTTTTTAGAACTTTTAAATATTTATCATCCATTTCTGTGTCAATTATTTTTAATAATCCTTTTTCTAATGCTTCTTCTTCTGTTGTTTGTTTGATATCATTAAAACTTTTAACACTTCTTACTTTGTTTATAATGTCTTTATCTCTTGGTGCTACGATTTGCGCTCCATCTTCCCAATATACTTTATATCCATTGTATTTTGGTGGATTATGACTTGCTGTTATCATAACTCCTGCTGTACATCCTAAATTTCTTACTGCAAAAGATAATTCTGGTACTGGTCTTAGGTTTTTAAACAAATATGCTTTTATTCCATTTGCACAAAGAATTAGTGCTGTTTGCATACTAAATTCTTTTGACATTTTTCTTGAGTCATAACTTATTGCTACCCCTTTATTTTGTGTTCCTTGCTCTAATATGTAGTTTGCTAAACCTTGTGTTGCTTTTCCTACTGTGTATTTGTTCATTCTATTTGTTCCTGCTCCAATTATTCCCCTTAATCCTGCTGTTCCAAATTCTAATTCTTTGTAAAATCTGTCTTCTATTTCTTCTCTATTATTTTTTATTTCCAATAATTCTTTTTTTGTTTCTTCATCAAATTCTTCACTTTCACACCATTTTTGGTATTCTTCCATATAATTCATTTTATCTCCTCCTTTTTTATATTAATATTATACTTTATATTGTTGTATTTTACAAGGTTAATTTTAAAAGGGATTTGAATGATATATCAAATCCCTTAGTCTATATGATAAAATTTCTTATATAGTTCTCTTGCTGTTTTTGGACAGTCAACACCTGCGGAATCAGCATTTTTAACTGGTGCAAATTCTTCTTCTCTTTTTACTCTAAGAACTGCCATTTCATCTACTTCTCCAAAAGCATCAAATAGAAATGCTTCAAATTTATATGCGTTTGGTGAATCTGGTTCTATGAGTTTTCCATTTTTATCTATATATTTTGCTTTTTTATAAGCTTTATGATATGGTAATGGATTTGCTCCCATTCGTTCTATTGCATCTATACTAAATAAATTGCATAAAATGTGAGATTCTCCATATAATAATTCTCCATTACTATCTTTGGCTTCTGCCATTTCTTCTGTTATTTCAGAATATTCTATTACGTTTGGTTTTCCATTTCTTTTGCAGAAAACTCCTACTTTTTCTTGTGGGTTTGCTTTTACTACAGATTTACAAGCAACTGTTACTCCTTTGTCAATTGCAATTCCCATTAAAACAGGATCTACCATTTTTACTAAGCAATTATCTACTCCTCCGATAAATACCCATTTTATACCCATTTCTTGCATTTTTTTGGTCATTCCGTTTTTTACAAGTGATTCATAAATTCCTCCATGACCATCTGCCGCTTCTTTTATTAATCCATCTTCTCCTATTAGGATTTTCCCTTCTGTATCAATCATAGGTAATTCCCCTTGGATGAAGAAGAATAGGTTTTTATCTTTTTGGAATCCAAAGTTTTTATGTTTCTCGAAAAATTCTGTAGTTTGCTTGTTATTTTCTCTACTTGTCATAATAAACCAAGGAATTGTAACATCATATTTTTTCTCTTGTTCTTTTATATAATCACCTAATAATTCAAATAATGATTTATGTGATTCTAATCCTATATCATAAGTTCCTTTTGGTCCATTATGTCCGAAGTCTTGTACCTTGTCCTCCTGCCATCGTTACAACTGCTAATTTTCCTTCTCTTATTGCTTTTTCTCCGATTTTTTCATAATATTTATATTCATCATATAATTTATACTTGTCTAAATATTCTATTGGTGTTATTTGATCTTGATTTTGTTTTATTTCCTTTTTTGTATTGTTATATAAATTTGCAATCAATTCAAAATCAATTCTTTCTATTTGATTTAATAATAATTTCTTTTTTTCTTCATCTAATTTTTGATATTGTGCTTCTAAATGTTCTTGTCCATATTTTTTTAGAATTCCTTTCATTGCATCTATTTTGTTTTCCATAGTGATTTTCCTTTCTGTTTTATAGTATATATACTCAATAAAGATAGATAAAATTTATCTATCTTATTATTTATATACTATTTTTAGAAATTTATCAACTATTTTTTTATATTTTTTCTATTTCTTTTTCTCCTTCTGTACTTAAAACAATATTATATTGTGACATAATTTGCTCTAAATTCTCTCCAACTTCTTGTATATCATAGCAATTTATGATTTTTAGAGAGCTATCTTTTTTATTTAATTTTGAAATGTCTTTATTAATTTTATTTATATATTTTTCTTTTCCTTTTACAAAAATAGTTGTTTTTTTATTATTATTTATATTTTCTTCGATTATTTTTAGTTTTTCTATATCATTTTTTTGCCAATCTAGTTTTAATATATTTTCCTTTTTATTATCTTTTATATTTATTTTAGGTAATAAATTCTTTATTGTTCCTTCTAAATCATTTTCTGTTAGTATGATAACTTCATTTTTATTTTCTAAATTTTTGCTTATATATGGTAAACTTATTATTTCAAAATGATAATCACTTACATAAAATGTGCATATCTTTTCATTTTTAATTTCGTTACCAACCATTTTAAAACTTCCTTTCATTTGTAAAATTGCATTAAAATTGTCTTTTGTGGTTACTGGTAAATTTTACCATTTCTTTACAAATATGTCAATAATATTTCAAATAAAATTCATCGCATTTTTCGACATTGAATTTTATCCTTTTTTAGTATAAAATTTTCAAATTTGTTAATAATTAATTTAAAGAATATTTTTGAATTACTATTTATATGGAGGTAACTTATGAAAAAAAATTTAAAAATGGTAATAATTTTAACTTTTCTTCTTTTACTTTATACATCAATTTGTGCAGTTTCTTATGCAAAAAATGTGTCTTCTGATATTGCAGAAAGTGTTTTTAGATTGCATATTATTGCAAATAGTGATAGTAAAGAAGATCAAGATTTAAAGTATATTGTTCGTGATAATTTATTAGAGTATATGAATTCTATTTGTGAAAATTGTACTTCGAAACAAGAAGTAATTTCTATTGTAGAAGAAAATAAAAATATTTTTGAGCAAATTGCTACTCGTACTATTAAAGAAGAAGGATATAATTATTGTGTAAATATAAATATTGGTAATTTTGAATTTCCAACTAAAAACTATGGAGATATTGCTTTGCCAGCTGGATTTTATGATGCTTTAAGAGTTGAAATTGGTGATGCAAAAGGTCAAAATTGGTGGTGTGTTATGTTTCCACCTTTATGTTTTGTTGATGTAACTTCTGGTGTAGTTCCAGAAGAATCTAAAGATTTTATGAAGGATAATTTATCAGAAGAAGAATTTGCACTTGTTTCTACGGATTCCAGCTCTGAAATTCAATTTAAATTTAAATTGTTAGAAATGTTTCATAACTTTGGTCTAACAACTGCAAAAAAATAGTTGCAAACATTTAAAGTTTATGTTATATTTTATAATGTAATAGAGTGTTATTGTCACACTCTATTTTAATGTAATAATTTAAATTGGGGGTAATTTTTTGGAAAAACTAGTAGTGAAGGGACCCACACCTTTAAAAGGTGAAGTAATAATTAATGGTGCTAAAAATGCAGCTGTTGCAATTTTACCTGCAACTCTTTTAATTGATGGCATTTGTACAATTGAAAATTTACCAAATATAAGTGATATAAAAATTTCGTGTGAAATATTAGAAAAATTAGGTGCAAAGATAATTTGGAATAATGCAAATAGCATAACAATCGATACATCTAATATTACAACAACAAAGGCGCCTATAGATTTGACTAGTAAATTTAGAGCTTCTTATTATATTATAGGTAGTATGTTAGGTAGAAAAGGAGAAATAGAGGTTGGTATGCCTGGTGGTTGTAAACTAGGTGCTAGACCAATTGATCAACATATTAAAGGTTTCGAAAGCTTAGGTGCTAATGTTACAGTTGAGAAAGGTACAATTTATGCAAAAGCAAAAAAATTAACTGGAGCACCTATTTATATGGATATTGTTTCTGTTGGTGCAACTATAAATGTTATGCTTGCAAGTGTTTTAGCAAAAGGGACTACAATTATTGATAATGCTGCGAAAGAACCTCATATTGTTGATGTTGCAAACTTTTTAAATACTATGGGAGCTGATATTAGAGGGGCTGGTACAGATGTTATTAAAATAAATGGTGTTCAAAAATTACACGGTAATGCTAGCTATTCTGTTGTTCCAGATCAAATTGAAGCAGGTACTTTTATGCTATCTGCTGTTGCTACAAAAGGTGATTTGATTATAAAAAATTGTATTACTAAACATCTTGAATCTATAACTGCTAAAATACTAGAAGTTGGTGGAAATGTAGAAGATAATATTGATAGTATACATGTTTGGTGTAATAAAAGACCAAATAAAGCAACAATTAAAACATTGCCATATCCAGGATTTCCAACTGATTTACAACCCCAAATGGGAGTAGTCCTAGCTTTAGCAAATGGGAATAGTATGATTCACGAAAGTATTTGGGAATCAAGATTTCAATATACTGATGAGCTTAACAAAATGGGAGCAAAAATAACTGCACAAGGAAAATCTGCATTTTTTGAAGGCGTAAAAAAATTAGTAGGTGCTCCTGTATGTTCTACAGATTTAAGAGCAGGTGCCGCACTTGTAATTGCTGGAACAGCTGCGGAAGGTACAACGGAAATTTATAATTTAGAACATATTGACCGTGGATATGAAAATATAGAAGATAAGTTTAGGAAAATTGGAGCAAATATCAAAAGAGTAATAGAATAAACAAAGGGAAAATATTATGTTGAATTTTTGTAGTTTATATAGTGGAAGTAATGGAAATAGTTTATTGGTTGAAACAGAAAATACTAAAATCTTAGTAGATGCTGGTGTTAGTAGTAAAAAAATTGAAAGTGCTTTGTCTGATATTAATATAGAGCCTTCTTCTTTAAATGGGATTTTAGTTACTCATGAGCATATAGACCATGTACAAGGATTAGGAACTTTTTCTAAAAAGTTTGATATTCCTGTTTTTGTTAATCAAGAAACTTTAGATGCTATGCCAAAACAAAAAGATAAAATTGATTGTAAAAATATTAAAACTTTTAAGATTTCTGAGAATTTTTCAATTGGCGATTTAAAAATTAAGCCATTTTCCATTCCTCATGATGCTGCTAATCCTTGTGGATTTAACATTTGGAAAAATAATAAAAAAATAAGCATTGCTACCGATATAGGACATATGACATCAGATATTTTAAAGCAATTAGAAGAAAGTTTATTTATTATGTTAGAAGCTAATTATGATCCTGAGGTTTTGCGTTGTTCTTCTTATCCTTTTAATTTAAAATATCGAATTTCTGGACCAAATGGGCATTTATCAAATGAAATGGCTGGAAAAACAATTTGCCATTTATTAGATTCTGGATTAAAGCAAGCAATGCTTGGACATTTAAGTAAAGAAAATAACTTCCCAGAACTTGCTTATCAAACTGTTATGAATGAATTAATCACAAATAATTCATTTGATAAAAACTCTCTACAATTAAGTGTGGCAAGTAGAGATGTACATAGTAAATTAATTAATCTTTAGACGACATTTTAGGTCGTCTATTTTAAAAGGAGTTTTGTATTATGTTGACATTTAAAATTGTATGTGTTGGTAAATTAAAAGAAGATTATTTAAAGTCTGCTGTTGATGAATATTCTAAAAGATTGTCAAAGTATTGTAAATTAAATATTATAGAACTACCTGATGAAAAAATACCAGATAAATTAAATGAAAGCATTAAACAAGAAATTAAGTTTAAAGAATGTACTAATATTCTTAACCATATTAAAAATGATTCTTATATAATTGCTTTAGATTTAAATGGTAAGCAATATACTTCTGAAGAGTTTTCACAAAAATTAGACAATATTTCTATGATATCAAGCAATATTACTTTTGTAATAGGTGGTTCTCTTGGATTTGATAAAGTTTTGTTGGATTTATGCAATGAAAGAATTTGTTTTTCTAAAATGACTTTTCCTCATCAATTAATTAGAGTATTTCTTTTAGAGCAAATTTTCAGAGCTTTTAAAATATCAAATGGTGAAACTTATCATAGGTAAATAATATATTTTGTTTTGTAGAGAAAATATTGAAAGAAATTATGCACAAAAAAATATTGATAGGGGCGAACTAAAAATTTATACAATCAATTGTAATTATTTCTTTTAAAGGGGGATTATTTTCTCTACAAAAATAAAAACTTAATTTTGAAAAAATTTTTTTATTATATCTTGACTTAAAATATAAATTATGATTTCTCTAACAATTAAAAAAATTAACATAAATAATATAATTTTGATTATCATGGTTTGAATTATATATTAATTTTTCCCATTTGTCAACAAAAACTTTTTTACAAAAATCGACAAAATTCGCTGTTATCAATGTTTATAGCATTGCTCTACATACTATTACACTTACTAAAATTCCTACTAAATCCGCCATTAATGCTGCAAATAATATTCCTCTAGTTTTCTTTATCTTTACACAACTTGTATATATTGCAATTGTATATACAGTCGTTTCTGTTGATCCCATAATTATAGATGCCATCATACCAATTGTATTATCTACTCCATAAGTTTTCATTATATCAACCGCAACTGCAGTTGCTCCACTTCCTGAAATTGGTCTTAACATAGCAAGTGGCATAAGTTCACTTGGAAAATGTATTACATTTAAAGCAGGTGTTATAAATCGAATTATTATATCTAAAATTCCAGAATCTTTAAGTGCTCCTATTGCAATAAATAACCCAATTAATGTTGGTAAAAGACTTAAAACAATTTCTAATCCTTCTTTTGCTCCTTCTAAAAAATCATCAAATACTTTATTTTTCTCCATTGTAGAATACATAACAATCAATAAAATAATAAGTGGCATTGCTAAATTTGAAAGAAAATTAACTATTTGCATTGTTTTACTCCTTTTTGCTAAATTTTATTAAGAATTTAGTTACTATAATTCCGACTAATTGCTGCACATATCGTAGCAATCCAAACAGGAAAAATAATTTTAGTTGGTTCACTAGAACCTAATGAATTTCTAATTGCAATAACCGTTGTTGGTATAATTTGAATCGACGCTGTATTTATAACAATAAACATCATCATAGAATTTGTTAATTCATCTTTATTTTTGTTTTCTTTTTGCATAGACTTCATTGCCTTTAATCCTAAAGGCGTTGCGGCATTACCTAATCCTAAAATATTAGCAATCATATTCATTGATATTTCTTTTTTTATTTGTTTATTTTCTTTTATTTCTGGAAACAATAAATTAATAATAGGATTTAGAGTTTTTACTAATTTATCTATTATTGTTGTTTTATTTGCAATTTGCATAATGCCATTCCACAAACATATAGTTCCAAGTAAGCTAATACATAAATTAATTGCATCACTTGTACTAGTAAAAATTGCAGAGTTTAGTTTTTCTAAATTACCAGAAAAAATAGCATAAGAAAATGATATTATTATAAATAAAGGCCATATCTTATTTAACACTTTTATCACCTAAATAATTTTATTCTAAACTCGACTTTTTATTACAATACAATTGACCAGTATCTTGATTTATGATATATTATAGCTATAAGGATTGTTAAATTATAACTTTTAAGGGGGAATGATAAATATGAAATCAACTGGAATCATTAGAAGAGTAGACGAACTTGGCAGAGTCGTTATTCCAATAGAGATTAGAAATCAGTTTAATATTGTCGAAAAAGATCCTATTGAAATATATGTGGAAGGTTCTTCTATTGTATTGAAAAAATTTGAACAAAATTGCATTTTTTGTGGCAACACTCAAGATTTATTATCATATAATGGTAAATTAATATGTAAGAAGTGTGCAAACAAAATAAATACTTTAAAGGAAAAAAATAAATAGAAAAGGCAATATATTATTTGCCTTTTCTTTATTTTATAAAAACTTTTGATATATTTCGTTCTTATTTAATCCTCTATCTTTAGCAATTTGTTTTATAATTTCTTTTTTACTTAATCCTTGTTGTTCATAAATTTTATAATGTTCTTCTAATGTTATTTTTTCAAAATTATTTATTGGATTTTTTTCTTTGCTTCCTTGTATTATAATTACTATTTCACCTTTTAAATTTTTGGATTTTTCTATTTTTTCTTCTATATTTCCTCTTATAAATTCTTCATGAATTTTGGTTAATTCTCTTGCTAAAACAACTTGTCTATCTTGCAAAATTTCCTTTAAATCGTTTAATGTATTGTTTAATTTGTGGGGAGCTTCGTACAATATGATTGTTTTCGTAGAGTGGGTAATTTCTTCTATTTTTTCTTTTCTTGATTTCTTATTTAAAGGCAAGAATCCTAAAAATGTAAATTCTTTCGTATCAATTCCAGAACTAATTAATGCATTTATCATAGCACATGCACCTGGAATTGGAATAATTGTGATTTTATTTTCAATACATTTCTTTATTATAACTTCTCCAGGATCACAAATGCCAGGTGTACCTGCATCTGATACCAAAGCTATATTTTGCCCTTCTAAAAGTTTTTCTATTAAATTATCTGTTTTTATTTCTTCATTATGTCTGTGATAACTAATAAGTGGCTTTGAAATTTCTAAATGATTTAATAATTTTAAAGTATGTCTTGTATCTTCTGCGGCAATTAAATCCACTTCTTTTAATACTTTTATTGCTCTTAATGTAATGTCCTCTAAATTTCCTATTGGTGTTGCTACTATATATAAATTGCCAATTTTTTCTTTTTCCATATTACTTACCTCTATTTATTATATATTATATTTATTTCTTCTGTATAATCTCCATTTTCTTCATAAATATATAAATTTTGTTCTATTTTTAAAAATGATCTAGCGTTTTTTATTCCTTTTATTAGTACTAGTTGTGGCTCACTATTTTTATTTGAATAAACAAATCGTAATATTTTAGGCTCAATTTTGTATTTTCTCATTATTTCTAAAATATCTACTAATCTTTCTGGCCTATGCACCATATAAAATTCGCCCTTATCTTTTAATAATTTTTGTGAAATTAATATAAAATCTTCTAATGATGCTGTTGTTTCATGTCTTGATATTGTTTTCTTTTTATCTTCGTTTTTTACACCTGTTCCTTTTTTTTTATAAGGTGGATTCGTTACAATTGCATCAATTGAATTTTTTTCTATTATCTTTTCTAAATTTAATATATCTTCATTTATTATTTTAAATTTATTTTCTAGTTTATTTAATTGTATTCCTTTTTTTGCCATTTCGTATACTTCTTTTTGAATTTCTATTCCTATTATTTCTTTTAATTTAGTTTTTCCGCATAGTAGTGTAGCTATAATTCCTGTTCCTGTACCTAAATCTAATACCTTTGCATTTTCTTTTATTCCTTTTGCAAAATCTGATAATAATACACTATCTATTCCAAAACAAAATCCAGTTTTATTTTGTATTATTTTTAAATTTTTAAATTGTAAATCTTCTATTTTTTCGTTTTCACTTAATTTAATTTCCATATTTAATTTAGTTTTCCTTTATATTTTTTATTTTTAATTGTCAACTTTTTTACTGTATTACATATTATACAATAAAACACATAATTTTGCAAAATTTGATTTAAGGAGTTTTTAATATGAGTCGACTTTTTTTGAATTCAAATGAACCTGAAAAAAGAGGTAATAAAAATTTAAATAATAAAAAGAAAAATAATTTTGATTTATATAAAAAAAATACCATTAATTCTATTAATGATGTTGAATATTTTTTAAATAATTTTAATCGTTTTATTAAATATATAAAATTATATAAAATAATAAAAAAATAGTTTATTATTTTTCATTTTTTAAAATATAGATAGAATTTTTTTCTCTATTTATATGACTTTTTTGCTCCTAATTTTTTGTTACCCTTCCCTTCTTTATAAGATCATGCACATATTTATTTTGTTGTTATGTTTACTGTTTGCCTTTTTATTTTTTTACGTTTTATAGTATTATTCCCTTAGTTTTTGCCTTTTTTTGTTTCGTAGAAAGTTATTATTTTTGTCTTTTAATAGTAAACTCACTTATTCGATACTATATAATTATAATTTTTTATATTGATCTTAACTATTTTAATA